>DATFMK010000807.1:0-9043 GCA_035267005.1 Balneolales bacterium | reverse complement strand
CATGTAAACAAAGTACTTTTTGAGGATTTTTCCCATGATCCTTTACTTTTCCCTTTTGTGCCCATTTTTTCAATTTGTCCAATGTGACACTTTGCCGAAGACATTGAATGGCATATATAACATCAGACTGATTAAAATAGTCCTCCTTAACCGTTTTTTCGGCGGCCTCTTGTAGTGAGGAATCCAGTGATTCCAGCCAGCTACGAACTTTATCAGCTATCAATTCAATGCGAGATTCGAGTGTCATATTAATCCTGATCGATTAAGAAATTACAGCCTCTGAGATTCGTTTTTTTCCAACGGCCTAACACTTGAAAGGAACCGTCTTTTCTTCTCACTCCGGCATCACCGGTTAATAAAAATGAGCAGGAATACAGGTTTGCGAGATCCATGATTCCGATCAGCCCTTCTTCCCCATCCACTTGTATACGCATTGGATTTTCCGGATCATGAATTGTAATTTTCGACCAGGGCGGTGTTTCAAACCATTCCGTACCCCGGGCATAAGCCTGACTCAACAGCTCGGTCATTCCGTATTCCGAATGTATGTTTTGTAACGGCAATCCAAATCCAGCTGATAATTTCTGATGCAGTTCCTGCCGGCTCATCTCGCGTTTGTAGGTTTTCATTCCTCCTGTTTCCATAATAATCGTGTTTTCAGGCAATCTAACATCACTTATTTTCACCAAATCAATTAATCCGAATGCGGCACCAAAAATCATGAGCTGCTTGCCAGAATCCCTTATTTCCTTACTATCTTTTCGATTCAACGGTTTTTGTAAAGGGAGGAATCTGCTCAATTGGGAGCTATCGTACCTGATCAGCTCATTAATCATCCATATTAAAGAAGAATGGGGATTTTGAGCATATCCGGGAGTATATCCCCAAAAAATAAATTGATCCAGGTCATAAAAATTTCGAAATCCTTGTTGTATGGATTGCCGGTATAACTCTGCACTACGTACATAATGCCTGCTCCGGCTCATTCCGGAAGTTCCGCTGCTTTGAAAAAGTAACTCCGGATTTTCCCATGATCCCGTTTTTACGGTAGCGTCCTTAAATGCTTCTATAGATAAAAGTGGAATTTCATTGATGTCGTCTAATGTATCAGGTACCCTTAATGCAGAACAGAATCGCTGATAGATCGCGTTATTTTGAATTTGATATCGATAAACTTCTAACGCCTTTTGCTCAAAAGACAAACTCGGAGCAAATATTCTTTTTTCCAATTCATTCATAGAATACAAAATCGTGAAATTCCGGCAACCATTACAACACTTTCCTTTTATTTACCAACTAATACAGCCAATCATTTAAATATTATAATGTGGATTGATTCATTTTTTTGTAACCTTTCCATTCATAAACGTATATTTTTAAATAACAGAAGGCTATGCAAACCTGGTATTTTGTTCAAGATCAAAGCTTGAACGACTTCGAAACTGTAGCATCCCGAATGCTTTCGGGATTCGAGGATTTCGAAGTCGTAAAAATGCAGATAATGGGCAAAAGAATGGTATTGCATAGCCTTCTAACAAATATTCATCCTAATCAATTCACAATCACATCTTTTTTAATTTTATTCAATCGGACAACATAGAAGGATAACTATGGTCAGTGCCTAAGATTATCTTAAGCACATTATATATTCATCAATTTGAGGAGAGATAACATGCTGAAAACCACAATAATTGCTTTATTTTGTGTAGTCGGATTTACATTTCAAAGTATTGCACAGAATAACCAAAAGGATATGATTAAAGATATTTCCATACCTTATCAAAAATTTATTTTAGATAACGGATTAACGCTTATTGTTCATGAAGATCACAAAGCCCCGATTGCCGCTGTAAATATTTGGTATCATGTGGGTTCAAAAAATGAGAATCCGGGTAAAACAGGATTTGCTCATTTGTTCGAACATTTGATGTTTAACGGCAGTGAAAATTACAACGATGATTATTTTGGTCCGTTCGAAAAAGTGGGTGCCACAGATATGAACGGAACCACGAATCGCGATCGAACCAATTATTTTGAAAACGTACCAACTTCGGCACTCGATCTGGCTTTATGGATGGAATCGGATCGAATGGGACATTTGGAAGGTGCCATAGACCAGGGGAAGCTTGATGAGCAGCGTGGGGTCGTACAAAACGAAAAACGTCAGGGCGAAGATCAGCCTTATGGTAATGTTTTTAATCTGATAGCAGCTAACACATATCCAAAATTGCATCCCTATTCCTGGACAACTATCGGATCGATGGAAGATCTGAATGCAGCCACTTTGGAAGATGTTCGCGATTGGTTTAAAAGTTATTACGGCCCGGCCAATGCGGTGCTTGTCGTAGCCGGAGATGTTAATGCAGACGACGTTAAGAAAAAAGTTGAAAAATACTTTGGGGATATTCCTTCGGGTCCGCCGGTATCCCGACAAAAAACCTGGGTACATAAAATAACGGGAAGTCATCGCGTGATCACACAAGACCGGGTTCCACAATATCGTATTTACAAAGTGTGGAATGTTCCTAATTGGGGTTCGAAAGACGCGACCTATCTGAATTTGGTTTCTGATATCCTTGCATCCGGGAAAACATCCCGTTTGTATAAACGTCTTGTGTATGACACCCAAATGGCTACGGATGTCAATTCTTACATTCGAACAGGTGAAATTGGCAGTCAGTTCATGATTCAGGCGTCCGCTAAACCCGGTGTCGATTTAGCCAAGGTGGAACAGGCTATTGATGAAGAGCTGTCAAAATTTCTGGCTGATGGTCCGACTGATGATGAACTTACACGTGTAAAGAATCAATACATTTCGCATTTCATCAGAGGTATCGAGCGAATCGGTGGTTTTGGTGGGAAATCAGATATTCTTGCCATGAATCAGGTCTTCGCCGGTGATCCGGACTATTATAAAGTTTTGTTGAATCGCGTGGCTGATGCAACAACGGATGATTTACATCAATCAGCTAAACAATGGTTAAGTGACGGTGATTTCAATCTCGAAGTTCAACCTTTCCCTAAATATACCGCGAATAAAGAAGGTGCAGACCGAAGCAAACTTCCTGTTACCGGGGCTATGCCAAAAGTATCTTTCCCAAAGATGCAACAAAAGACCTTATCCAACGGGTTGAAAATAATTTTAGCAGAACGTCATTCTGTGCCGGTCGTTCAATTTAAGATGATGCTGGATGCTGGATACGCCGCCGATCAACATACGACCCCGGGTACGGCTAACCTTGCCATGGCCATGTTGGATGAGGGAACAAAAACCCGTTCTTCACTTGAAATTAACGATGAACTGCAAAAACTCGGAGCCCGATTGTCAAGCGGCTCAAATCTGGATATTTCAACGGTCTCATTAAATGCACTCAAGCAAAATCTGGACCCGTCTCTGAATATTTTTGCTGATGTCATCTTACATCCGGCTTTCCCCGAAACTGATTTTAAACGATTGCAATTGCTCACACTTACCCAAATTCAGCGAGAAAAAACCACTCCGGTACAAATGGCGTTACGTGTCTATCCGGGATTACTATATGGTAAAGGACATGCCTATTCAAATCCACTGACCGGCTCGGGAACGGAAGCATCCGTCAAGGAAATTACTACGAACGACCTCAAAGCATTTCATGAACATTGGTTTAAGCCCAATAACGCCACGTTGATTGTTGTCGGAGATACCAAAATGGATGAAATCGCTCCAAAAATTAAAAATCTATTCAATAATTGGAAACGTGGCAAGGTCCCGACCAAGACGATTCGCAAAGTTGCTCAGAAGAGCAACTCCGAAATTTATATTTTGGATAAACCCGGAGCACAGCAATCGATAATCTTTGCCGGCGAATTGGCACCACCAAAAGCCAATCCTAACGAAATCGCCATTTCTACCATGAATAATATTTTGGGCGGTTCGTTCTCCTCTCGGGTTAATATGAATTTGAGAGAAGATAAACATTGGGCCTACGGAGCCTTCAGCATACTTTACGGAGCCCGCGGACAGCGTCCTTTCTTTATTTACGCTCCGGTTCAAACGGATAAAACGGATGAATCGATGATGGAAATCAATAAAGAATTTAAGGGAATGCTTGGAAAAATTCCGGTTACCAAAGAGGAACTTAATAAAGCTCAGAAAGATCAAACGCTGAGTTTACCCGGCCGTTGGGAAACAATGGGCGCAGTGTCATCTTCAATCGGTGAAATTATACGTTACGGTTTGCCGGAGAACTATTATGACACCTATGCACAAAATGTCAATAATCTAAACATTAACGACATTTCAAAAGCTGCCGGTCAGATTATTCATCCTCAAAAACTGGTATGGGTTATAGTCGGAGATAAAAATAAAATCGAAAATGATATCCGGGCTTTAAATTATGGAGACATCCATTATATCGATGCCGATGGAAATATTTTAGATTAATAGAAGTTCGAAATAAAACGACTGACCATTGCTGCCGGATTAAGTATAAAAATGAAATTTTTGAAGTGAAATATACTTTCCAGGTGTCATGATAAAATTATGACGACTAGAAAGCTTTGCAAAACCAGGGATTTTGTTCAAGATCAAAGCTTGAGCGACTTCGGAACCACAGCATATTAGCCATATGTGAGGATTTCGAAGTTGCGAAAATGCGGATATTGAGCAAAAGACCGGTTTTGCATAGCCTTCCACTAAATGACGTCATTCTAAACTTGATTTAGAATCCAACCAAAGCATTGTTACCGTTTACAAACCAATGTTTTAGGAAATTATAATTATTATAACGTTTTTATACATCAACAGCGAGATCCCGGATCAAGTCCGGGATGACGTCTTCAGTTGATGCTCATTATAAATATTTTTACCCATTGGAGGTCTATTACTTTGCTTTTAAATTATACAATCTGTCAGTAAAACCTTTGTCGATTTTAGGCGTGTATGCTCATCGGTAGTCCGTCGTCATCAGGATTTTAACTTAGGATACATCAAAATCATTGATAATGACAAAGTGGATAACGCTAAAACCATTACCCACTTTTTAATTGCAATTCTCAACTAATATTTGTTATCATCCAAGACCATTACGCTCTTCCTGTTATTCTCACATTAGGATCATTACGATTAATCAGGACCTATCCATTCATAAATATGAATCCTAATTAAATTTTGTGGATACAATGAATGACTACAGAAAATTATTATCCGTACTTATTTTACTATTTGTACTATTAATGTTCCCTTCATCCAAATCATATGGACAAGCTCGAGGAATTCATCCCGGTCTGCGTGTGGGAACCTATTCTGATGTCGGCGATATCTTTCTGGGCGGTGGTTTTACGACACCATTAGGCGACCGATGGTTTTTCAATCCGAATTTCGAATACGTGTTTGCGGAACATCAGACGTATGCGACATTTAATGGCGATTTTGAATATTCCATTCCCGACCGGGTTCGTCACGTAAGTTTTTGGGCCGGTGGCGGATTGGGAATTGTTTACGATAATCCCGAAGGTCCTTCCGGCAGTGATACTCATCTCGGGTTAAACTTAATGGGGGGCGTCGGCATTCAAACAGGAAGTGTTATGCCATACATCCAGCCGAAAATCATATTAAAAGAAAACAGTGAATTTGTAATGGGATTTGGTGTCCGCTTTTAGAAATGTAGATTTAATCCCGGATTATTCACCGGAAAATTTTTAAAGTGAATAATCCGGGTTACTATTTAATGATTAGCCCCACATCATTTTTTAGCTAACAATAGGATTTATTACGGACTCGTTAACGTTATGTTAATGCAGAATATATTATATGGATTCAACCTCTATAGAAAAAAGACTTCTGTAAATATGAATTAATAATTGATCTTATAAGGAGTTCGTGTATATTGCCTCTGCTTATTTTTGCAGCTGTATGAACTTAATTGATACTTAACCGTATAAGCGGTTGAATATCTGTAGGTAGGAGTCAAATATTTTCGTGACTTTATTTCATTGTAATGATTGTTGATTGTTACAGATAATGTATATCCTAAGATATATTCTCCTCTCTAATCAGATATTCATATTGGTCCTATTTAACTGTTTTAAAGTTTTAAAAATATTATTAGAAGGCTTCACAAAACCAGGAATTTTGTTCAATATCAAAGCCTGAGCGACTTCGGAACCGCAGCATCCCGAATGCTTTCGGGATTTGAGGATTTCGAAGTAGCGAAAATGCAGATATTGAGCAAAAGAACGGTTTTGCATAGGCTTCAATTAGTAAAAATCATGTTGATTAATATTTCAGCATGAACAAAAAAATTGAAATACAAGGAGTTTAACCAGATGTTAAAAATATCATTACCAAAACGTTTTTTAATTATAGCGGCATCTCTTTTTACCGTTTTGCCCCTTTTAATTTCGTGTAATAATAATGTAACAAGTTCATCTAATCCCAATGCCTCGACCGTAGTGGGAAGTGTTGGAGAGAAATTTGTTGCACCCAAACAAAGCAGCAGTTCTTCATCATCAAATGTAAGTGGTGCGACAGTTCGACTTGCACAAATAAAAAGTAATGGCAGCCTGGAAGTGGTATCCAATCAGGATGCTACGACAAAATCGGATGGTAGTTTTCAGGTAACTACGGATCAGAGTGGTGTTCGTGATTTAGTAGCAATGGCTAAAAAAAATGGTATCGAATACAAATCCGTTATTGATAGTCAGGTACAAAAGGGTTTAACCATAGCAGCGGAACCAATGACAAGGGTTTCAACCGCTAAAACTAATATTTACGCGCAAACACAAGCTTTAAGTCAGGGCACAACTAATGTCGTTAATTTTCCTGATGTGGAAATGTTAATTAATATTGGGGCCGGTAATTCGGTTTACGGAGACTCGGCTTCTCAACAAATTATAGCACAGGGCATTATAAAATGGGAAGAGGCTCATAATTTAGCGCTTCAAAGTTCTCTTGTTGGAGCATCGGCTAACCAAATTACAAATTTAGTTCAGGACAAACACTCGGTTACGGCTCAGTTGCAACGGTCATTATATTCCAATGGTTCAGATACAACAACATCCCCGTCTATCTATAATTCTTTTTATCAGCAAATTTTTAGTGCGTACCTGAATGCCGGAGTCACCTTACCTGCATATATTGAGACACGGGCAATCGCTACAAAAGCATTAATCAATAACCTATATAATTTAAAAAGTACTTCCCGATTCGACATTGAGCAAAATGATATTGGGGTCACCTCGATAGCGCTTGATTTTACAAATCGGTCAGGTTTTCAAAATTTAGGTGGGAGCACGGCACTTGTTGATTCTTCCATTTCAGCAATACAGACTTTCCAGAGTAAACTGGTAGCGGCTACCTCACTGGATAGTATTAAAGCTGATTTTGAACAGATGCACAATGTAAATGTTAATCTCCTGAAATCTCTTTATCCACAGCAAGCAAGTGCTATCGATTCTGTGGATCAGGCTATAAATGCCAGTGACGGACTTCGATCTCAATTAGAAACCAACACGCGTAATGTCACTTCCCCACAGGATATTTTAAAAGCATACGTGACCTTTTTCGACAGTATTAAGCAACTTATGAATAATAAAGTAAAAATCTCCAATAGTCAGGAATTACAAGTCGTAACCGCTATGATGGAAATCAATAATATTTATTAGACATCAACGCTATTTCAGACTGTAATAACTTAACTTTCAAATTTAGAAAAAGTTACTCAAACACTGAAAGGCTAGCTCATTATTCCCAGTTATTAATAAATCAGCGAAAATCCGTATCGTCCGCGTCATCCATGTTCATTTTTAGACAAAAAATGGAGATACTGATTTTGGTACCGTATTCGATTTGAAAGCCGTCATTTTATAAATGGCGGCTTTTAATTTTTTGACTATATTCCAACCAATAGATGTATATATCCTTTTCACAAATCAGATAAATCAATGCGTATTCATTGTATTCAGCATGTGGAACATGAAAGTCCGGGAAGCATAGCATCCTGGATAAGGGAAAATGAGCACTCATTAACCGTCACACACACTTATGATTCAGAGCCCTTTCCCGACGTTTCAGATTTTGATTGGTTGCTTATTTTAGGCGGACCCATGGGAACATCAGATGAAAAAGAATTTTCATGGCTGGTGCCGGAAAAAAAATTGATTGAACAGACGATCCAGTCTAATAAAAAAATTTTGGGAATCTGTCTGGGAGCCCAATTAATTGCAGATGTCCTGGGCGCTAAAGTTTATAAAAATGATTTAAAAGAAATTGGCTGGCACCCAATAATATTAACTGATCAAGGTAGAAAATCCGGGTTATTTAGGAATTTTCCTGCTAAAGAATACGTCTTTCAATGGCACGGTGATACATTTGATTTGCCGGAAGACGCACAGCTTTTAGCGACAAGCGAAGCATGCAAAAACCAGGCCTTCCTTTATCATCAACAGATTTTAGGATTACAATTCCATCTTGAATTCACCATATCTATTGTAAAACAACTCATTTCCAAATCCTCCGATGAACTGGGTGAAGGCCCCTACATTCAAACAAAAGAGGAAATGCTTAGTCATCATCGTAATTTTATACAATCAAATCTTTCAATGTATAGATTATTAGACGCTTTCTATAATGTGAAATAATGTGATTTTTGGGTCGATCTAATTAATGTGAAATTCTTTGAATTGTTTAACATTACCGATGTTAAGGATTAAAAAGACGTTTTAGTATAATGTGATGATAAATTAATTTGTTTAGAAGATTTCTCCCATTTGGTAGAAATGACGCTCTAATACGATGTTCTAAAGTTCCATGCCTGGTTAACCCGGATTATTCACCAAGAAATTTTGTCGTGTCCCGAAAGCGTTCGGGATTAAAAATGTGCCTGAAACGTACATTGGTTCGTTGATCAAGCATTTTTAAATTCAACGCAGAGCACGGCCAAATTTCGCAGCTTTTTTTAGCGTCCTCAAAATAGAGGATCGGTTTATTTTTTATAAGTTACTTTATTTACAATATGATATGTATTACTTCATATTGGTTACGTGAATAATTCGGGTTATTGCG
>DATFMK010000806.1:0-2078 GCA_035267005.1 Balneolales bacterium | reverse complement strand
AAGTTTCTGGCAAAGGTTGCTTCCGATTTGAATAAACCTGATGGAATAACGGTTATAGCACCTGATATGGCAGACGAATTTATCGAAAAGTTGCCTATCAGGAAATTTTTTGGGGTCGGCAAAGTCACTGAAGAAAAAATGCTCAACCTTGGGATTAAAACCGGCGCTGATTTGAAAAAATACAAAAAGGAGCAACTGATACAGATTTTTGGAAAGTCCGGCAGATATTTTTATAACATTGCCCATGGGTTGGATGACAGACCAGTTGAGCCCAACAGAATTAGAAAATCAATTGGTAAAGAAACAACCTTCACAGAGGATATTGAAGATACAGATCAGATGATCGAAATTCTTGATGACATTGCTGTTAAGTTAGAAAATTCTTTGATGAAAAGAGACGCTAAAGGGCGGACGGTCACTCTTAAGGTAAGATATTTTAATTTCCAATCCATAACAAGAAGCGTCACTATTGATGAACCAGCAGATGTCAATGCTGTTGAGAAGTTAATTGATTGAGTTATTAACAATTTGCATCAATATGAAATTATTAAAAGTTATTTTCTTATAATGGAATTTTAATATAAAAACAAAATGTTACGGGGATAGTATTTTATGTATAAATTTCAAATAGATAAAGGTTATTAACAAGTTATGAACACGTTGTTAACAGAAAGCTTATATTCAAATCTATGTCATAGAGAATTTCAATCACCTCTGTTAAATGCAATTATACTGATATCTCAAAAAAATTCTTGCCATTACAAACCTGTTTTCCTATAAGTCTTCTTCTTGGTTTTATAAAATCAGATTAATTTCATTAGGCAAAAAAATCTTTATATGTATAAACAGAAGGGATCTTCCCGCACATGGACATTCAAGTGGATGACTTAGAAATAATTGATAACGGCGGATCCAGATCGGGAAGAGATCGGCGGAAGTTTACAATTATAGATTATAATCCTGAGCGAAGAACCGGCCAAGAACGCAGAATCGGAATCGATCGACGAAAGGATCAAATGTATAGAGGAGATCTGGCTATAGAGCGAAGAGAGAAGTTTAAGGGATCAAATCTTTAATACAGATCAATTTTCTCCATCATATCAAGATAAAAATTCTACTCATTATCATTGCTAATCTTCATTGGCAGCAACTGATCCTACCTTTCATGGTGTTGCTCTTATCTGAGGACTTTATTATTTTAAAAGGAAATCTCGCCTTCATCCACTTATCATTCTTTAAAATCTTCCTTCTATGATTTCCATGCAATAGGCACTAAATAGCTTTATGCACTTTATCCTGATTATAACCACAATATATTGTATAGGGAAATACTTGACAACAACATATTGTTGCATTAGATACTTTTCAAATATTTTTGCTTTATTATGTTTTCAAATAGATTCACACACGTCATTTCGATAATCTGCCCTAAATAGGGATCTATTTTCTGAGAAAATATCAATAAATTTTAATTAAACAAAAGAGCATAATTTTTTTGGGAATTACTAAATGTCCATTCTAAGGATGCCATCTGCTTCCTCCAAGGGCGGAATGAATAGGCGAAATTTTTTAAAGTTAATGCTTTGGACTGGTTTAATCAGCTACTCTTCGAAGTCCGCCCTCGCAGCCATTAATGACCTGTCGTCAGAGGTGAGGTCCTTATCATTATTTAATCCTCGTACCAAAGAAGGTTATAATGGTGTTTATTGGCGAAATGGTGAGTATGTTGCCTCTGCGTTGGACAGGGTGAATTACATTATGCGCGATGTTAGAACAGATGACATAAAACAAATCGACACGGATCTTTTAGATCTAATTTATAAAATCTCTTTAAAACTCAAAACGGATGGACCTTTTCACATACTTTCTGGATATCGAAGCCATAAAACCAATTCTCTGATAGTTAAGCAATTTGAAAGAACCGCCAAGAACAGCTTTCACACTAAAGGTCAGGCTGTCGACATTCGTCTACCTGGGCAGCTTACCACTGTGTTGAGAAGAGCCGCATTTGAATTAAGCGAAGGCGGGATAGGTTATTATCCTCGACAAGGATTTGTACATATTGACGTCGGTCCCGT
>DATFMK010000805.1:0-3067 GCA_035267005.1 Balneolales bacterium | reverse complement strand
TGTTTGGCGGCCTCTTCGCCTTTTTTTATAAATCCGTGAGTGTGGAATTGCTCCTTGCTTCCATTCGATTGATTCAGCAATAATTCAACTAAAACATTTGGCTCCTCAGAAATGGCATACAACTCGGTGCGATTGCAAGTCGACAGAACGATGATATCTCGATTTCCCTGCTCATCAGCGTCTTTAAGAATAGCTTTTTTCTGTTGATCCGTGAGGCTAAACCGCTCCCGCACCGGAACGGTTGCGTTCCAATGATTAATACCTATTACAACAAAATCTTCCAAATTGGAATGTATCAGCGACATACCTTCAGGGTGAAACTATAGATTTCGATGGTTTCTGTTCAAGTTCCGACTGTTTACCAGCCGGCAGAAGATGACTAAGTTGTTTTTGAACTTCCAGGCTCAATGCTTTGATAAATAATGGATGATCATTCAATCCATTCATGACCATAAGGTTACTTACCTGATATCCTTCATCTTCCAACGTCTCTCTCAATTCAATATTGAGTTCGCATAATGTTTCAATATGATCGGTCACAAAAGCAACGGGGATCAATAAAAAGTTTGTAATCCCATAATCAAGCAATCTCTTGACAAGATCTTCAGTGTTCGGTTGCGTCCATTTCATCGGACCCACACGCGATTGATAGCTCAACCAATACTGTTCTTTCCGGGATCGGCGCGCCATGATGGCTTCTACCGTTTCTTCAATTTGCTTCGTATATGGATCGCCCGATTCCACTTCACTTACCGGGGTTCCATGTGCAGAAAAGATTAAATGGGTCTGATTGCGAAGTTCCGGCTCCAGTTGATCGAGCGATTCGTTAATTCGCTCATTTAAAGCCTGCAAATAATATTCGTTCAAATGGTAATTTTTGATATAAAATTCTTCCCAAACGAACGATTTACTTTCTTTTTTCTGCTGCTTTTTGATGTCTTCCCAATCGCGAAAGCTGCTTCCGGAAGTGGTCCATGAAAAATGCGGATAAAGCGGAAGTAACACCACATGGGTAATCTTATCTTGCCGAATCTCATTGATCGTGGTGTCGGCAAATGGAACCCAGTAGCGCATAGCCGTATAGACCTTCACAAAATGATCCGGCCATTCTATTTTGAGTTCTTTTTCGAGAGCCACGCGTTGATCTTCTGTCAAACCATTTATCGGAGAACAACAGTTTGAACCACCTTTTCCCTTATTCGGACAATGTTCATTGCCAAGACAGGCTTCCGAACAAGTGCTGATCATCTTGTAATTCTCAGCAACTTTAGGCGCACGAAATTTTGAGATCGTCTTGGCCAATCCTGTTTGAAACTTTCCGCCGCCTAATTTGATGATGTCCGTATCCCGGAACAGATTATATAAAAAGGTACGCACCGACTCCTCAGAAGTTGGTCCGCCCAAATTCATAATCACAACACCAATACGTGGCTGCTTTACTGACATATCATTCCGTTTACGCTTCTATTTAAACCTGGAAGCAATAATTGCTTTGCTCATTTGTATGAACAGTATTGATTCAAGTCATAATGACCTTCTCATACAATGGACTAATTAAGTCAAATTATATGAAGAGTTAATGAAGAGAAGGAATGCATCGTTATTTAGAATTAATCTATAAGAGTCTTAAATCTTTAATTGATAGAAAGATTGGCATTTTGTGAAATTTGGAGGGAAAAATAACCACGAAGATCACAAAGTTTTTACACGGAGAAATAACCTAAAAATTAAGACACAGAACCCTAAAATATTACAGTGAACCACAAATATTTTAGATATCCCTGAAAGGGATAAATATGAATAGTACCGTATGTAATGCGGTGGATGAGTTAACGCCCACATGTCCAAAACCCCGAAGGGGTTTAATTAATGCGAAAAGTTTATTTCGAATCGAATTCATGTCCTCCTCAGCATAGAAAATATTTTTGTGTCTTTTAATTTGTTATGTGAAACGGTTGTGAAATTCTTACTCCACGTTTTTAAACCTGTTAATTCGTTTTTTATTGAACCCCATTCGGGGTTCTGTGGTTGGGATCATATTTCCCACCCGTTTTACGGGTGGCTATTCGTATTTAAGCCCTTCAGGCTTGTTCCCGAACCGAATTATTTTACATCATAGCCAAAAATAGGTAGAAAACTCAGAATCAGGCAGGTATATAAAAATTAAATTTCACGTAACGTTTATTGTCGTTTGTACTTACATTTTTCTCATTTAGGGCTACAAATAATCCGCGTAATCCATCAATCCGCGCGAATCTGCGATTCTGACAGATATTAACCACAAAGATCACAAAGTTTTTACACGGGGAAACACGGAGAAATAACCTAAAATTTAAGGCACAGAACCCCAAAATATTACAGTGAACTACGAATATTTTAGATGTCCCTGAAAGGGATAAATATGAATAGCACCGTATGTAATGCGGTAGTTAAAATGTGGTAACCGCCCCAAACCCCGAAGGAGTTTAACTTATTCAGAACAAATACTTCTCATCGAACTCAATACCCTGTTCTCTTAATAATTTTATGTATTCTTCCCTGAACGTGTAATATTTATGGTGTTCCTCCTGATTTTTTATGTAATCGATTAACTGATCTTTTTCACTAACGGAATACGTAAACGCTCCATAGCCGTCCTGCCAACCGTTAAATGTTTTAAATAGCCCATTCGATTTAATATATGTCGAACTTGCCAATTTTATATCCTTTATCAAAGATGATACTGAAATGGTCGGATGAATATGGGTGGCAATATGAAGATGATCTTCCACACCATTAATTCGATAAAGATGACATTTTTTATTATTGAGAATTCCCCAAATGTATTGGAATAGTTCTGTTCGTTTTTCTGCGGGAAGTGTTCGCTCTCTTCTTTTGGTACTAAAAACGATATGATATAGGATCTGGGTGTAGGTGCTCATAAATCTTGTATTATTGAACCCCATTCGGGGTTTTGGATTTCGGATCATTTTTACCACCCGTTTCACAGGTGGCTATTCATATTTAACCCGAATTATTCACGAAACCAATATGAAGTAATACATATCATATTGTAAATAAAGTAACT
>DATFMK010000804.1:0-11010 GCA_035267005.1 Balneolales bacterium | reverse complement strand
GGGCGATGTGGATTTCGCGGGAATAAAAATGAATGGCCTTTATAGCTCCTGCCTTAGAAAAATGGGCGTTAACCCGGATTATTCACCAAGAAATTTTCTCGTGTCCTGAAAGCTTTCGGGATTAAAAATGTGCATGAAACGTACATTGGTACGTTTCATGCACATTTTTAAATTCAACGCAGAGCACGGCCAAATTTCGCAGCTTTTTTAGCATCCTCAAAATCAAGGATCAGTTTAATTTTTTATAAGTTACTCTATTTACAATATGATATGTATCACTTCATATTGGTTTCGTGAATAATTCGGGTTAAATAATTTAGGTGCTTCTCGCGATTTAGCTCTGCTTACCCACTCTCATTCTCCCGAAGTATGCGGGACAAGTTCTCCCTTTCACGGATAAATCCGAGACAAGGAGAAAGGCCTTCAACAAAACTCAAAAACAGTTAATAAATTAAGGTGTCTTGTCGTTAGAATTGTTATTTTTTCACGGGCTCTACAATCGATCGTCCATCATCATCCGTTTATTTAAAACTCTTGTTTTATAAATTCCTTATGTCGAATTCAGTTTATTTAACATTTCACAGTAAACTCAATCATAATATCTGCTTCTTTATTTCTTATAGGTTTATGTTATATTAATGCATCATACAATGCTGTTGCATTAATCATTTATTCCCTGGTTTTATGAATGCCATTACAGTTGGAATTGTTGGTCCTTTAGAGCGAGCAAAAGTTTGGGAAAGGCGGTTACGACCTTTTGCATCCATAAAGGAAGTCATTATTTCTAATCATCTTTCAGCGATTGGTGATGTTGAAGCAAGTATTATCCTGGAAAATGATGGCAATTGTTTTGAGGATGCTCTTCAAGCCGTCAGACTGGGTCAGCATGTTTTTATCATATCCCCGATACCAACAGACCGGCAGATCGTAGAGAAGTTGTATCATGCGGCTGAAGAATCAAATGTTGTGCTGCAGTTTGCAAACTGGGCTACCTTTTCGCAATCATCCCAATGGATGCTAAACCATGTGTACAAGCCCAAGTTGATCCATATTCGCCGGGATATTCCACGGAACGATTTTTTGGTATATGACGCTCCTTTCGAACGTATCTGGATGGAAGACCTTGGCCTCACAATTAAGTGGATGAATTCGACTATCCATCACATAGAGGCCAATTTAATCAGTCTTAATCCTGATGAAGAAATTGCCATACAGATTTATGTGCGGTTCGATAATGGATCAACAGCCGTTATTTTTGTCAATACGATGAGTTCCGAAGCCCGTCATGAACGTTTTGCAGCAAATCAAACCATGACGGTTCAGTGCGATGTCGCCCGGCAATCCCTTAAAATAGCTCATACCGGATCTCAAAGTAAGCATTTTTTTGAACGCAAAGAATTTAATGATTCCGAACCGGCTGATATCGCAATCAACCTCTTCCTTAAATCCATTCAACTAAAAAAGCCCTCTCCATTTTCCGGCTACGAAGCCCTTCAATTGGTCAATACGATTCAAAAAGTTAAGGAACGAGTAACGTATTGATTTTGGGGGGGATGTATTGAGTTATTGGGTAAATAAGTTATTGGGTTACTTTTATATTATGTTGGGAATCAGTTACATAACAAATATTTTTATAGAGCAAAAAGCTAAATGCTGAAAGCCGGCTGTTCCCTATCTTTCAATAAACTTCAAAAAAACTACTCTATTTGTTTTCATTTTGATAACTTATGTAACCCGGATTATGCACCAAGAAATTTTGTTATGATCAAGGCGAAGTTTATAATGCACATGAAACGTATCTGAATACTTTGAATAAACATTTTAAACTTCTACGCAGAGCGCAGCAAAATTTCGCAGCTCGTTTTTTATTATCCCTAAAATTGAGGATAATATTATTTTTTAGAAGAAATTTAATTGCCATTGTGATTTTATTGTTTCCTATTACAAACGTGAATAATTCGGGTTAAACTTAAAATTAGCCGTCGAGAATAATAAGTGATGCAAAATGAATAATATTCGAATTAAACAGGTTGATGCTTTTACCAGAAAACCTTTCACGGGAAATCCCGCTGGTGTTGTTTTGGATGCCAATCAATTGAGTTCAAAAGAGATGCAAAAAATTGCCCGTGAGATGAATCTCTCGGAAACTGTTTTTGTGATGGACACCACACATGAAGAGGCCGATTTACGTCTGCGCTGGTTCACTCCCACTCAGGAAGTGGATTTATGCGGGCATGCCACCATTGCCGCTTTTCATACGCTTGCTGAAGAAGGGTATTACGGATTGGAAGTTAATGAGCCACAGAGTTTTATTGTAGAAACAAAATCAGGCGATTTGACGGTGGATGTGGAATGGCGCGAATTTCATCCATACATCAGATTTTCTCTACCTATTCAGAAATTTTATCCTTATCCCGGCGATTTGGCCCATTTATGTGGTGCCTTGGGGATTTCAGAAATCGAATTAAGTCAAAAGGTAAAACCTCAAATTCTGGAAAACGGATATTGCTTCATCCCCTTAAAAACGTATGACAGTCTTCAAACACTGGATCCCAATAATGCATTATTGAAAAAACTGTACGATAAATACGAAATCGTAGGTTTTGCTGTGGTTACTTCTGATACTGGAAATGCTAACATCGACTGGTATATGCGCTTTTTTGCACCGGCTTTAGGTGTAAATGAAGACCCGGTAACAGGCTCCGCTAATGGTCCGATGGCTGCTTATTTATATGAGAATAATTTCCTGGATCATAATAAAAAACTACATACGCTTAAAGGTGCACAAGGACATTTTATTGATCGACCCGGTTATGTTTCTGTATTTCTTAAAACGAATGGGGAATCGATCGAGGAAATACAAATTGCCGGTGATGCTATTACCGTTATGAATGGAAATATGTTGCTTAAAGCGAATCTACCAGAGGAGTTTTAATAGGAGCTATCAGCTTTGCGATCTCGTTACGAGGCTCTCAGCCTGTGTGAAAATTTTAATCAATTTTTGATACCTTAATTAACGTGAGTTCGAGGTAAAATCTTTTTTAAACAGCGTTCTTAATCACTACTTCACGCTGAAGACTTCTCCCTCCAGTCGAAATGACGCGAATGGGCAAAGATGATGTTGAGGTTAAAAAAAACGTCACACAATGGCGTCATCTCGAACCCGCATTTTGGGTGAGAGATCTTCCAAACGTGCATAGGAAACAATTAAGTCTATAATTATATCGAATTCACGTTAATTTATATAGCAATGAAGACCCCTTTTATCGCGCTTTTGGGTAATGTCAGGAGAGAAGTGTAGCGAGATATGGTGTTGTACCATGAATTTAAGGCTAAAAATTAAATTTAGAAGTTTCCTAATTTACTAATCATCCTTGGTTTTTGATTTCATAGATCGGAACATATGCTTCAACTCTTTTCTCGGCATGAGTTGATCTATGAAATTAAACTGCCCCGAAGCGAGGTGTTCCCCACCGTCAATGATAACCGATTCTCCAGTAATGTAAGGCGATAAATCGGACATAAGGAACACGGCTAAATTCGCCAGCTCATTGCGTTCCCCGTATCTTTTGGCGGGAATTCTGTTTAAATAAAATTCTTCGGCATCTTTTGAGGGCATCAGCCGGCTCCATGCACCTTTGGTCGGAAAGGGGCCAGGTGCAATGGAATTAACCCTGATCCCATATTCAGCCCATTCGAAAGCCAAAGTATTGGTCATGGCTAAAACCCCCGCTTTCGCGCATGCTGATGGCAAAACAAATGCAGAACCTGTTTCAGTATAGGTTGTTACAATATTTAAAATGGATCCTCTTTTTTCCTCATTAATCAAATGTCTTCCAAAATGCTGCGTACAGTTGAAACTACCGTGCAGCACAATATCGATAATTGATTTAAACGCATTGGGACTTAAATCTTCGGAGGCGGACAGAAAATTACCAGCCGCATTATTAACCAACCCGTTTAATGTTCCGAATTCTTTATTTAAACGTTTAACCATCTCACCCACGCCTTCATAATCACGTACATCGACTACATGCGTGATAATCTTCTGACCGGATTCGTTCAGCTCTTCAGCCGCTTTCAATAATTTCTCTTCTGTCCGGCCACAAATGGCAACATTAGCTCCAAAAGCTGCAAATTTTTTAGCCATGGCCAGGCCAAGTCCGCTTCCTCCTCCTGTCACCAGAATGGATTTTCCGTTAAGTGTATCTTTTGTAAACATGTTTCAAATTTTAAATAATTATTTTTTCTACACCTATATCCCTCGAAGTGGACTTGATTTCCTCTTCAGGGAATTTTGGGGTGCTAAAATAACCTGAGTTCGAGATAAAATTTTAACTTAAGATTTCGGGAAATAGACGGTTGACCGTAGACAGCGTCCGTTTTGAATCATAAAACTGAAATTATACTATAATTTACTGTTTTACTTGTCTTTATACTAATGTACGAATAGAGATCAAAGCAACCGGACAGCTACCGTCTACGTCTCCCCCTATATTTTTTTCGGGGGAAGGGTGTCCAGCGTCATCCGATTATTTGAAACTTTTGTTCCATAATGTCGAAATTACGTTACTTTACAGATTCTCAAAAATTCCTGCGGCTCCCATACCACCGCCAACGCACATGGTTACCATCCCATATTTCGATTTACGGCGTTTCATTTCATACAGAATCTGTGTGGTTAATTTGGCTCCGGTACAACCCAGTGGGTGTCCCATTGCGATAGCGCCACCATTTACATTGACGATATCCTCTTCCATTCCCAACTCTCTAATAACTGCCACGGATTGGGCGGCAAACGCTTCGTTTAATTCAATCAGATTAATATCCTGCAACTTTAATCCGGCCATTTTTAAAGCCTTGGGAACAGCCTTAACAGGTCCGATTCCCATAATTTCAGGAGGTACACCTGTAATAGCGAACGAGATATACCGTGCCATTGGTGTGACGCCCAATTCTTCCGCTTTCTCTTTACTCATAATCACAACAGCCGCCGCGGCATCATTCATTTGTGATGAGTTACCGGCTGTAACCGTTCCACCGTTCATAAATACTGGTTTCAATTGGCTGAGTTTTTCCATGGAGGTGTCGGAACGGGGGCCTTCATCCACTTTAAATTCTTTTCTTTCTTCCAACATTTTTCCATCAGCAGATACCATTTTAGTGACCACATCGATCGGAACAATCTGATCATCGAAATAATGTTCTTTTTGAGCTTTAATCGCTCGTTGATGACTTCGCAAAGCAAACTCATCCTGATCCTGTCGGCTGATATTATATTTGGCAGCCACTTTCTCCGCGGTCAATCCCATACTGATATAAATTTCCGGGTGTTTATTAACAAGTTCAGGATTTGGACGCACAATATAACCTCCCATCGGCACCTGACTCATACTCTCAACACCGCCCGCGATAATGATATCGGCTCCACCAACCATAATACGTTCCGCAGCTTGAGCAATGGTCTGTAAGCCGGAAGAACAGAACCGGTTCACAGTAGCAGCCGGTACATCAACGGGTAAACCGCCCAACAGGGCAATCTGACGGGCTATATTTAATCCCTGAGAAGCTTCGGGAAAAGCACAGCCAAAAATGACATCATCCACCATTTCCGGTTTCATTACCGGAACCCTTTTTAACAGTGATTGAATAACTTCTCCACCCAATGAATCGGGTGCGACATTTCGTAATGAGCCTTTGTTGGCTTTCCCACAAGGGGTTCGTGCTGCTGCAATAATAACTGCTTCTCGCATGATGAATTCCTTCTTTAACTTTGTAATCAATAATTTTTAATTTCGCAGAGGTTTGCCTTTCTCAAGCATATATTGAATGCGCTCAAGTGTCTTCTTCTCTTTTAACAATGAAAAGAAAACTTCGCGTTCAAGATTAAGGATATAATCTTCCGTAACTTTCTGTGGTTCACTTAAATCACCACCGGTAAGAACATAGGCTAATTTTTCACCCAAAATACTGTCGTACTCACTCAAATAGCGGGATTCTTTCATGATATACATCGATAATTTCAGCGCACTGAAACCATTTTTTCCCATTAGCATAATTTGTCTTTTAGGTGGTGGCTGGTATCCCTGTTCGGCCATGAGACGTGCTTCCTCTTTGGCATTCTGAAGTAAAAGATCACGATTCAATTGTATGATATCGCCCTCTTTAAGGATATTGTACTTTCGGGCTTCCGGCGCGCTAAGGGATACTTTAGCCATGCCGATTTGCTGAAATACTTGTTTCAGGTAAAGAAGCGGATCTGCATTATCATCATCCGGAATTTGACTCATATACCGGTTAAGCATTTCGGTTGTACCGCCACCAGCCGGAATCAATCCCACACCTACTTCCACTAAACCAGCGTACAATTCATGATTGGCCACAACACGATCGGCATGAATCGTAAATTCACATCCCCCACCGAGTGTTCGATTAAAAGGAGCGACTACAACAGGAACCGACAGATACCGTATTCCCAAAGAGGCGTCCTGAAATGCTTTAATAGCCTGTTCCAGTTCTTTGAATTGTTTATTTTTTACCGCCATGAGCACTTCGAATAAATTGGCCCCAACTGAAAAATTTCCTCCTTCATTACCGATGACCAACGCGTTGAATCCTTTTTTGACATGCTCAAACGATTCGAACAGTGCAGCTATCACTCCCTGACCTAATGAGTTGGCTTTGGATCGAAATTCGAAAAGTGCCACGCCATCGCCCATGTCATAAAGTGCAGCTTCTTTTTTAGAGAAGACCATTTTGTTATGTTTAATCAAATTTCCAATGCTAACCGCATCTTTAGCAGGTGGAGTTGTCGGCTCAACCTGACCGCTGGCCAAATTGTACACGGTTCCATCTTCATAGAAATTATCTCTACCCGATTCCAGCATTTTGAGAACCGATTCGGGAACGGTATAATTTTCCTTTTTCATGCGCTCAACCGAATCACGGACTCCAACAGCATCCCACTGCTCAAATGGTCCCATTTCCCAATTGAATCCCCAACGCATAGCACGATCCACTGATTCAATAGAATCGGCAAACTCCGGAATTCTGTTAGCCGAATACAGGAAAAGATCCCGGTGAATTTCCCACGTGAAATCACCCACTTTCCCATCTTTTTGAACCAGATATTTCAGACGATCCTCGGTAGTTTTATATTTCGCTTTAGCCTCTTCAATAACCGGAAATTTGACTTCTTTTTGCGATTCATATTCAAATTTATCAACATTCAGGACTTTATATTCTTTACCTCCATTCGTTCGAATTTTCTTATAAAATCCCATACCTGATTTATTTCCGAGCATATTTTTAGAAACCATCTCATAAAAACGTTCATCGAGCTTAAAGACATCCTGCCGCTCATCATTTGGTATGTTGGGATATAAATTTTTAGCCACATGACCGACTACATCCAGTCCGGCCATATCAGCCGTTCGGAAAGTTGCCGCCTTGGAAAAGCCACCTAAAGTGCCGGTTAGATAATCGATTTCCTCAATTCGGAATTTACCCTCAAATGCGTAAGGCATCATATTGGCCATCGAGAAAACGCCAATCCGGTTAGCAATAAAATTCGGGGTGTCCTTACATTGCACTACGCCTTTACCCAGGATTTTCTGAGCAAAAGTAGTCATATATTCTGTAACTTCTTCAGCGGTATTATTAGTCGGAATGATTTCCAGTAATTTCATGTACCGTGGCGGGTTAAAGAAATGTGTGCCTAAAAAATGCTTCTGCAATCCTTCTGAAACATCATCACTGATTTTCGTAATCGGTAATCCCGATGTATTAGAACTGACAATCGTATGATCCCTGCGAACTTTATCGATGCGTGCCATCATTTTCTTCTTGATATCCATATTTTCAACGATGGCTTCACATATCCAATCGACACCGCGTAATTTGTCCCAATCATCATCAAAATTACCTTTTTTAATGCGATTCAAATACTCTGGTAATGCCAAGGGCGCCGGCTGCATCTTTAAAAGCTTGTGCAGACTGTCTTCAACAATTTGATTGGGATTATCCGTTTTATCCGATTTCAGATCTAATAATAACACATCAAGTCCGGCATTGACACAATGAGCGGCAATTTGGCTACCCATCACACCAGAACCCAGGACTGCTACTTTATGAATAGAATACTTCTTTATCGCCATTACGTAAATTATTTTGATTGTAAATTATTATTTACCGACTTGCTCGGCTTCTCTATAGATGGATTCCACGACCTCTGAGTGGATGTCAACAATTTTCGGCCGTTTCATCTTCATTGTTGGAGTAAGCTCACCCTTTTCGATAGTGAATGGCTCTTTTAATAGTTTGAATTTTTTCACTTTTTCCCATTTCGGCAGGACCTTATTGACTTGATCCACCACTCTCTGAATCAGGTCGATAACCGATTCATTTTCAGATAGATCCCCTTTCGGTAAATCTTGTCCTTTGGTCTCAAATTCTGTTCTTATTTTCTTATAATCCGGAATAATAAGAGCCGAACAGAATTTCCTTTTATCTCCAAGAACCATCACCTGATCGATATATGGACTGTCGACCAATTCATTTTCAATAGGCTGCGGAGCGACATATTTACCCGTTGAAAGTTTAAAAAGCGCTTTCTTACGATCCGTAATATACAGATATCCGTCACTGTCTATACGTCCAATATCTCCGGTACGAAACCAGCCATCTTCGGTAAATGCTTTTTCTGTTTCCTCCGGTAATTTGTAATAGCCTGTCATGATATTGGGTCCTTTGGCTAAAATTTCACCATCTTCTGCTATTTTAAGCTGAACATCATCTATAGCCGGACCAACAGATCCCGGGCGCAAATGTTCCCAGTCTCCAACAGTTAGAACTGGGGAGGTCTCGGTTAAACCGTAACCCTGCGCACAGTAGATCCCGATCGCATTAAAGAAATTCATAATCATAGGCGATAAAGCCGCTCCACCGCTTATAATACCGATCATCTTACCACCAAACGCTTCACGTATTTTACTGTATACGACTTTATCAGCTAATTTATGCTTTATTGATTGTAATCCTTTCGGAGGATTCTCCACATCATATTTCTCGGCAAAATCAATCGCCCAGTAAAAAAGATTCTTTTTCAGTCCGTTAAGATCCTCTCCTCTTTCTTTAATACCGGCATGGACCTTTTCGAGTAATCGGGGTACCGTAATAAAAAATATGGGTTTAACTTCCTGCATCTCGCCCATAAAATTTTCGAGATCCTCAATAAAATAAATCGGATAACCAATAAAGAGATACATATAAGTACCCATACGCTCTAAAACATGGGATAGCGGCAAATAAGATAACATTCGACCGCCACGATCGCCTTCGACATCGAATGGTGCATGTTCAATTGTGCTTAATACATTAGATGCTATATTATTATGGGTTAACATCGCTCCTTTAGGGACACCTGTTGTACCGGACGTATAAATTAGACTCGCGAGGTCATTAGGTTTCACTTTACTTCTCAGATCATAAAACATATCCGGATTTTCATCATCCTGTTCCCGGCCCATTTGCATCACATCGTCCAGAGACTGTAACTTTTCATGTGTGGTCTCCAAAATATTGATCACGGCGATCACATTTTCAATCTCTTTAATCCTGGGTTTTACTGATGAGAAAAGATGATCATTATATACGATATAGACTTTAGCTTCCGAATTTTTAAGAATGTATTCGATTTGTTCACCGGGCTGGGTGGAATATATTGGTACATTGATCGCTCCTAATGATAAAATGCCCTGATCACAGATCAGCCACTCGGTACAACTCTCTGCATGAAGCGCCACCTTATCATTTCGACGAACACCCAATTTATATAGTCCCATGGCCAAATATTTGACCTTTTGACGAAAATCATCGATATCGGTTCTGATCCATTTTCCAAATCGTTTGGTTTCCGCAACGATATTTGTGGTATTTTTCTTTAACCCACGCTCTGTAATCTCTATGAGTGATGTTGGTTCATACTTCATAATGATGACCCGTTCGCTTGATTATATTAATATCAACAGTCTCTTCTTAATTTGCATTCCCTAATCCTTTAAATACCAGCGTATTAAAAAGATGAAAAGCCAAGCTTACCCAATAATAAAATGAATAGTTAAGTTTTGTATTTAGATATGTCTCTATTTAATAGTAAACAACTTCCAATTATTAGTAAACTATATATTTATAATAATTGGATAGACCAATATTAAATATTGGTAATAATTATCTTTAAATGATACTCTCTATTGGAAGATCCTAAGCTATTACTTTAAATAATTGGCGACTAATTGAATATACATTACCTTAAATAACGATTATTTCATTTTAGAAATTCTTAGATAAAACATTATTAATCATGTATATAGAAAAAAGTCTGGAAGACAAAGTTACCTTTTTATTTGATAAGGCCCGCAAAAATATGGGAGATGCTTTGGGCATTCAGTTTGAACATATTGAACGAGATAAGCTATCGGCATCCATGCCGGTTAACGAATCGACGATTCAGCCTTTTGGATTACTGCACGGTGGCGCTTCAGTCGCACTTGCCGAAACCCTGGCGTCGGTGGGTGCTGTTCTGAATATCGATCAGGATAAAAAAACAGCAGTCGGCTTGGAAATCAATGCCAATCATATTCGAAGTGTCAGACATGGAAAAGTTATAGGAACGGCCCGTCCCCTGCATCGCGGAGCGCAAACCCATGTGTGGGAGATTAAAATACGAACTGAGGACGATAAGCTCGTGTGTGTCTCACGGTGTACTTTGGCTATTATTAAGAAAAAAATGATTTTAGGATGAAGGATTACGAACCGTACTAAAGAACTGAAAATTAACACCATACCTTTCTTTTAGGCACATCATCGATTGTCATTCCGACCGGGGAGGAGGAATCTATCAGTGCTTATAAACCTTTATTATTTCTTTTGCTATTGAAAGGTTACGATCCGTTGTTAGATTCCTCGATTCCCTCGGAATGACAGGATTGGGTGGCTTTCAATATTAACTTC
>DATFMK010000803.1:0-5475 GCA_035267005.1 Balneolales bacterium | reverse complement strand
CTAAAAGGGATCAATATGAATAGCCCCGTATGCTATGCGGGGAATGGAAGGTTATCATAACTCCCCAACCCCAAAGGGGTTGAATCTTATCGTGATTTTAGGCTTCAAAACGCTTTAATTAAACCCCATTCGGGGTTACGGTAATGAATAATCTGTTTCCCACCCGTTTCACAGGTGGCTATTCATATTCAAGCCCTTCAGGCTTGTATTAAAATGATAATCTATTTCATGTTGACCCTATAATCATTTATATCAACATACCTTCCCAATATAGATTATAGATAATCCGCAAAATCCATTAATCTGCGCGAATCAGTGATTCACACCATATCTGTCCAAAACGTTAATAAAAAAGCTATTGCGTTGCCCCAAATATTCGGGCTTTTCATGTTAACGTGAATAATTCGGGTGGGCGTTTTTAGCCTTTCTTAGATGGAGCCCACCATTTAGGTGGAGCCCATCAACAAATGTTCCTCATGATATCACTAACTTTATCGATTTTTAAACGGAATTGTCCTTAATTTTTAAACCCAAATGTTGGAACTATCATCGATGGGCTCCACTCCATGCTTTTCCGGAGTGGGGTCCATCTACCTAACCTCTTGTCAAACCAGATCTGAAAAGCACTACTGATACCGGACTATCCTTTTGAATTGACACAAATAAATAATCTCTAATCGATTCAGGAAGATTTTCTCATTGGGGATTGATCATTCAAATATTAAAAAATCTGTCCTCAACAAACCGATTAATCATTATTTTTAAATCTCAAAAACGTTTTGGACAGCTATGATTATATCTAATAAACTTTCACCATAGTTCTTAATTTAGATTATAATCACGTCTTCAGTCCCACATAAAATTATAATGTTGTAATCTTAGAAGGCTATTTAGATCATTTCCCTGAATACTCTCCCAGATAAAAATAGAAGCGTTTTCATAAGAAAAATTACAGTAAAAACAAATAATTTATCATAATAAAACCTTTATAGATAGCGAAATTACTTGTACCTTAACTGAGTTACCGAAATCATTAAGAAAAAAAATTAGAACAAATTATTATGGCTATTATTGAAGATATCGTAGCACGGCAGATTTTGGATTCGCGGGGAAACCCCACCATTGAAGTGGATGTCATGTTGGAAGACGGCACCCTTGGCCGCGCCGCCGTACCCTCCGGCGCATCAACCGGTGAACATGAAGCTGTTGAACTGAGAGACAACAACAAGGATTATTTTTTAGGTAAAGGCGTTCGTAAAGCCGTTCAAAATGTAAATGAAACGATCGCCGATGAAGTCATCGGACTTGACGTTTTTAATCAGGTTGAATTGGATAATTACCTGATCGAACTGGATGGAACTCCTAATAAGGGCAATCTCGGAGCCAACGCCATTTTAGGCGTTTCTCTTGCCGTCGCTAAAGCTGCTGCTAACCACTTGCAGTTACCACTCTGGAGATATGTAGGCGGCGTTAATTCCAAAGTATTACCGGCCCCAATGATGAACATCATCAATGGAGGATCGCATGCTGATAACAATGTCGACTTCCAGGAATTTATGATTATGCCGGCAGGTGCTGAATCTTTCTCGGAAGCCATACAAATGGGATCTGAAGTTTTCCATAACCTGAAAAATGTATTGAAAGGCAAAGGATATAACACTGCTGTTGGTGATGAAGGCGGATTCGCACCAAATCTCAAATCGAACGAAGAAGCTATCGAAGTGATTCTTTCAGCAATTGAAAAGGCCGGTTACGTACCTGAAGAAGATATTTTAATCGCTTTGGATCCGGCTACTTCTGAATTCTACAATACTGAGAAGAAATTGTATGAACTCAAATGGAGCACCGGCGAACAACTTGATGCCGATGCGCTTGTTGAATATTGGTCAAAATGGATTGAAAAATATCCAATCATCTCACTCGAAGATGGTATGGACGAAGACGACTGGGACGGCTGGAAAACATTGACCGACGCCCTTGGCGAAAGCGTTCAGTTGGTTGGTGATGATCTTTTTGTAACCAACACCGATCGTCTTGCGGAAGGTATCGAACGCGGTATCGCCAATTCGATCCTGATCAAAGTAAACCAAATCGGAACGCTTACCGAAACTCTGGATGCTATCGAAATGGCACACAAAAACGGATACACCGCGGTTATCTCTCACCGATCCGGTGAGACCGAAGATACGACCATTGCCGATCTCGCTGTCGCAACCAACGCCGGTCAAATCAAAACGGGTTCCATGAGCCGGACTGATCGTATTTCCAAATACAATCAACTCCTGCGTATTGAAGAACAGCTCGGCGAAAATGCAATTTTCCTCGGTCGTGATGTATTTGGTTTGTAAAATATGTATTACAATTTATTGATATCTCTAAAGCCGCCTTTACTGGGCGGCTTTTTTATTCCCAAATCAAAAAAGTCAAAATCCCTTCTGCCTTCTGCCTTCTGCCTTCTGCCTTCTGCCTTCTGCCTTCTGCCTTCTGCCTTCTAAATATAAAAAATCCTATTATCCAAGACCCAACAAATGGTTATACACCATAGGTATAATATTTTTCTCAATAAAGTTGTATTTTAAATTATCTTATGTTTTAATTTAATTTCAGACGCTTCATTCGGAGTACAATGAAGATTTCCGAATGAGACAATTTTAAACATGATAGTTTTATTTGGTGATTATGAACATTTATGTAGGTAATTTAGCTTGGAAAACAAGTAGTAAAGATCTTAAGGATTTATTTGAAAATTTTGGTGAAGTTGAAAAGGCGTTCATTGTAAGGGATAAACGGACAAAGCGTTCACGTGGATTTGGCTTTGTTGAAATGACGAGCGACGAACAGGCTCAGGCAGCCATCGACAACCTGAATAACACTATTTTCCTTGAACGTACCATTATTGTAAATCAGGCCAAGCCAAGACCTGATAACGACAACGATTAATAAAAACATTCAGATTATTTTCATTTATTAATAGTTTAACCCGGATTATTCACCAAGAAATTTTGTTGTGTCTCGAAAGCTTTCGGGATTAAAAATGTGCATGAAACGTACAGCGGTACGTTGATTAAGCATTTTTAAATTCAACGCAGAGCACGGCCAAATTTCGTAGCTTTTTTTAGCGTCCTTGAAATCGAGGATCAGTTTATTTTTTATAAGTTACTTTATTTACAATATGATATGTATTACTTCATATTGGTTACATGAATAATTCGGGTTAAGGCTCTTGTGAAAGCAATGAGCCTTTTTTTTACCACCTCCCGGTTCCGTATCTTCCACTGTATATCTTGATCCATTTATTATGATTTCCAAACATACGCATGCGAATAACCCGAATTGAACTGCAAAACTTCCGTAATCACATCGATACATCCGTCGATTGGGCACCTCACTTAAATGTACTAACGGGTCCCAACGGGGTAGGTAAAACCAACCTGATCGATGCGATTCATTACCTGTGCATGAGCAGGAGCTTTGTGACGAATAGCGATATGTATGTCGTCCATCAGGGTGATTCGTTTTTTAAAATTTCCGGTACTTTTGAAGGCAGCATTCGTAAGGAATTCAAGGTAAGTTGTTCCTATTCAAGAGGAGATGGGAAAAAAATCTTCGTGAATGATAGTCCGCTCGAACGGCTTTCTGAGTTAATCGGTATGATACCGGTCGTCGTCTTGAGTCCGGTTGATAAAAAACTAACGAGCGAGGGACCATCAGAACGCCGGTCGTTTCTGGATTCGCTGATCAGTCAGATTTCTAAAGCATATTTGAGGGATTTAATTGATTATCGCAAAATAATCCGTCAGCGTAACCGGCTGCTTAGTAAATACAAAATGCCAGATCAAGTCATGAAAAGTTATCTGGAGCCCTGGAACATTCAACTCATCGAAACGGGTGCCCGGATCGTCGCCAAGCGAACAGAAGTTCTAAACGAATACCGGTCGTTTCTGGAAGAAGCCTATTCCCGTATCTCTAATATCAAACATAAACCTCATTTTGAGTATAAAACTTTCTGCGAACCCTCCAGTGATCCCAAAACGGTGGAAGAGCAATATCGTCAAGTGATTGAAGATTCGTTTGACAAAGAACGGGATGTGGAATACACTACTGTTGGTCCGCACCGGGATGATATTGTTTTTTATCTGGATGATTTCGAACTGAGGAAATTCGGTTCACAGGGACAACACCGCCTGTTTGCAATATCATTAAAACTCGCCCAGCTCTTTTTCTTCTCAGAATATTTGGATGATTTACCGATATTACTACTGGATGATGTCTTTGGCGATCTGGATCCGCATAAAACGGAAGTGTTGTTACAAATGTTAGCCAATCATGAAGGACAAACATTTATCACTTCGGCTAATCCACTCGCTTTTAATCAATTTGTAGACTTTTCAAATTCATCCAATAAACATTTGCAATTTGATCGAGGAGAAATTATCAATCAAATTTAACGCGTATTACTCATGCATACTATAAGAGCTATTTCATAACCTATTTCTGATAATTTAACTTAACGTGAGATTTGGATAAGAATCGCAGAGTTGTAATAATTACATTGAGAATACGACCTGAGAAAATATGACCTATATTGACGACAAACGACTGACCATCGACGACACAGAGCTGTTTTGATGCATAAAACATGATTCCGATTTCGAACTCACGTTTTGATTATACGATTATTCAGAATAAATAATGTTTAATTACTATCAGAACGTTTCTCTGTGGTCGTTTGTCGGTGGTCATAGAATAATCTAATTTAACAGCTACTTTTATTAAGTAGATAGATTATAAGCTTAAACAAACCTCACGTTAACTTATGGAAAATAGCATTATCCTTAATTTAGAGGTTTTTAAAATTTCTTGGTGAATAATCCGGGTAAAATATCATTTTTTATTGGAACTTCGTTATAATGAACACAATGCATAAAAATCATGTCGTACTATAGTCGCGACCCCAAACCATTAAGTTCGGTTTTAAAAGAATACATCAAAGAATTTCCATACCGGAAACGGTTAAAAAAAGGGATGATTCTCTCGCAATGGCCGGCTATTGTAGGTGATGCCATCGCCAAACAGAGCAAGAATCTTCATTTTGAAGGTGATAAATTGATCGTCACGGTTAGAAATCCGGCATGGCGACAGGAGTTACACATGCAGCGTTATGCTATTGCAAAAAAACTGAATGATTCTGTAAAAGAAGAAATTATTAAAGAAATTATTGTTCGTTCATAGGAAATAGCTGCGAATATTGATTTTAGAAACGTCCCGATCTATATTCGTTATATATTCAGCTATACTAAGTAATTACAATTTTTAATAAAGGCACTTAGTAGTTTGGAAAATAGAAGTTTTCTGGAAAAATGGATCCGTAAATTTAAAAACTTTTGGTCCGGTTTTACAGGTGGTCCACCTGATGATGAGGGACAAGGATTGATGAGACGCGAAAAAATCACAGTGGCCGTCTTTGCATATATT
>DATFMK010000802.1:0-7198 GCA_035267005.1 Balneolales bacterium | reverse complement strand
GAAAATGCAGATATTGGGCAAAAGAACGGTTTTGCATAGCCTTCTTCATGATTAACAGGCGTTATTCATTAATCATAATGCTCTTGAAAGCCCAAAAATGGATTCAAATATTTTTAGGGACCTTACATTGTCTGGTGTTTTTTTAGTCAGAGCCATTGATTTTGACCACACACAACGTAATATCATCCTTTTGCTCTGTTCCAGCCCAGCTGTTGGTAGCTGCTATTATGGATTCCAATATTCCTTTAGAATTTATATTGGCAAATTCGATAAGCCATTCACTCAATTTTTCTTGTCCCAGCATCTTTCTCTGCTGATTAAATCGTTCGGTTAAACCATCACTCATCATCATGACAATATCACCGACATGTAAAGGAAGATGATCTTCTTTATATGGGAAGGTAACCGGTCCACCTAACGGCATCGCTTTTTATATAATTTTTTCAACCGTTTGCGTTTGACTTCTATAAATTAAAATTGGTGGCATTCCGGCGGTTGCCACTTTTAGATGAGAATCTGAAAAATACACTAATTGCAAGCCCATAAATAACTTCCGTAATTTCATGGTATGAAAAACCAGGGAGCACTTTTTGAAAAAACGGGAAAAATCCGATAAATCATTTTCAGCAACAAATAAACTCTTCACGATTGTAACCAGCATACCAGCTCTCATTCCATGACCCAATGCATCACCTATAGCGATGATGATACCGCCATTATCTTTTCTGAAATCATAATAATCACCTCCCACTTCTGTAGCTGTGAACATGCGAAATACAACATCAAAATGCTTATCGGGATTATGTGCATCCGGCAACATCGCCAGTTGTAAATTACGGGCCTGTTCCAACTCCTCCGTCTTTCGTTTTTCAGACTCTTCCACTAACTTTTTTTGAAATTCCAACTCGTTCGTCCGGCTTTTTTCTCTTATAATTCGCTTATTACGCATGGAAAAATCTCTTGCGAGATACACAGAGAAACATGCGGTCAATCCCAAAAATCCTATTGGATAACCATTCTTAATTTGACCGATGTACGGAATGATTTTCATATCGGTGACTAAATCATATAACGGAAATATCAAAAACAAGAGAAAGCCGAGTATTATAATCCATGTACCGGATTTCTTTTTTTTGTATTCCGTGTAGAGGATACGTCCCATTTCGATATCAAGAAAAAGCAATACGATATAGAAGTAATTATATCGTACTCTTGGTTTAAAGCTGATCCAGACACAGAAAAGTATAAAGCTAACGGCAAACGGCCAGAACCATTTGGGAATTTTTCTATTGAATGTTGACAGCAATAATAAAAGGAGTGAGATAACCAGGAAAGGGACGATTAAACGATTTAAATGTAAGTATAAATTAATAGCCTGAGTACTTTGAGCTGGAGCTATACCGCTTCTGAAATCAGTAAAGATCACCAACGAGAAGGAAAGTGCATATATCGAAAAAAGCAGATTTTTTTTAGAATCCGGCGAAAATAACCAAAGGAAAAAGTGTAGGATTCCGAAAGAAATCGCTACTGTCACATATAATACGAGCTCAGACTCCCCACTCATCAATATCAATTCCTATTGTTTTTTTATTATTTAAGGCAAATCAATATAATAAAATTTATAACAGCCGATATTCTTTGAAAAAAGAATCAACTGAGGAGAAAAGGTGTAAAACTTTGGAATCTTCCTATTCCGCATTCCATTTTCCCATATACGAATTTAATCAAGATTAATAATAAATAACGTGTGGTTTGGATAAGAATTGCAGAGTTGTAATAATTACATTGAGAATACGACCTGTGAAAATATAACACATATCTTGACGACGGACGACAGACCATCGACGACACAGAGCTGTTTTGATGCCTAAAGCATGATTCCGATACCGAACTCACGTTGATTGTACGGTTTTTCAGAATAAATAATGTTTAATTACTATCAGAGCATTTCTCTGTCGTCGGTGGTCTGTGGTCGGTGGTCATAGAATAATCTCATTTAACAGCTACTTTTATTAAGTTGATAGATTATAAGCTTAAACGAACCTCACGTTAAATACATACGCACCTGATTCATATATTTCCCCCAGAAAGAATAGATTATGAATCCATAATCAGACTTCCCGGTATTCCCACCAAATCTTTCAATGATTACTAAATAATTATTTGCCAATATTTTATTGATTATATACATTATAAGTGCTTATCATTTAACAACATAATTGGAGAGAGACGCAATGCTATACATTAAAAAAACAATGAATCCAAATCCGATTGAAATAGACGAGTATAAAAATTATTTATTGATCTTTTCCCAATACGAAAACAAAAAGGATAAAAACATAACTGTTAAAGCAATTGGTACGAATCATCATTTTAAAGAATATATTTATTTGGAAAAAATTCAGGGTGGTACCAATCACACAGTTGAATCATCCTTTGATTCCATAAAGGAGGCACACGATGCTATTATTCAGAAAATTGATCAAGTCCGATTATAATATGTTGATTTATCTAAAATAACGTGTGTCATATCTCTTCTTTTTCTTCATTCTTCCTTAGCCCGATCTGATTTAAAGATGTATATAAGTCAGACCGGGTTTACTTCTTTCAGCAATACATTGCTATTCATATAAAACAAATAATAATAGTAATTTCGTAGGTACGTGACCTACATCCCAAATCCGATTTCCTTCCTAATTACACATAGGAATCCCCCTTATTTAAGCATTACCGATCTGCTTAATATGTAAATAGTGAAAAAGGCTTATCACACATAAAAGAAAGGAACGTATATAATCACAGCTACATATTCTGATGTGGTTAACTCGAAATCAACAATGGCTCACTAAAATACAATAACCCATAATATCCTGAGCTATGAAAAAGATCTTATTTATATCATTTATTGCAGTATTTCTGCTTGGTATGTATGAAACAACAAATGCCCAAATGTTTCGTCAAAGAAACGGACAAGCAACCACAAAAATAAATTACGGTATTATCGGTGGTCTTAACTTTGCAGACTTTGCAGGTAATGGTGTTTCAAATACCGAATCAAGACTTACTGGAAATGGCGGTATCTTCGCCGCTATTAATTTCGGTGATTATTTTGCTGTTCAACCCGAAGCTTTGGTTTCATTCCGGGGTGCACAGGCAAAAATCCCGACAGGTGGTAAGTTAAAATACCGCTTAGCATATATTCAGGTTCCCGTATTTGCCAAAGGTAAATATCAACTTCAAAATGGATTGACACCTTATGTCATTGCCGGACCATCGTTCTCTTATCGTATTAGTGATAAATATAAATATGATGGAGCGAATAGCAATCAGAAAGGCGACATAAATGAATTAGGGATCAAAACCAATGATTCATTGTTTGACCTGAACTTCGGCGCCGGTCTGCAAATGGGACGCTTAATGCTTGAAGGTCGTTATCAGTGGGGACTTACCGACGTATTTAAAAATATAGACGCACAACATAGTGTCTTTACGATTAACCTCGGTATTGGATTGAATCCAATGTCCCGTTAACCATTAACTCTTCATTTTAAAAGGCTGTTTCCGATTAAGAAACGGCCTTTTTTGTAGATATAAGATCTAAGAAGGAACAATCACGGATATTTCGTAGGTTACTAATAGAAACGAACAAATTAATAGTTTTATGTTGAAAACGATTAGCATTTTAGGTTGCGGCTGGTTGGGTCTCCCACTTGGAGAACATCTCAAATCCATTGGTTATTCTGTAAAGGGATCAACAACATCCAGGAATAAACTTTCATTAATTGAAAATGCTGGTATTGAACCGTATTTGATCACCTTGGATCCGGAATTGAAATGTGAGTTTTGTGATGAATTCTTTAACTCGGATATCATGATTGTGGATATCCCACCCGGCATACGACACCATAAAGATGGATCTTTTCATATACAACAAATAGATTCTTTGAAAAAACGATTAAATAAAAGCCTCGTAAGCTTTGTGATTTTTGTTGGTTCCACTTCCGTTTATCCTGATCTGAATAAAACGGTGAGTGAAATGGACACGAAAGGACTCACACGAGGACCTGAAAATGCCTTGTTAACTGTTGAAGATATGATGACGGATCCGGATAATCATTTTGAAACCACCGTCATTCGATTTGCAGGTCTGTATGGATATGATCGTCATCCTGTTCGTTATCTTGCCAGCAGAAAAAATCTCTCAAACGGGCTGGCACCCGTTAATTTAATTCACCGAGACGATTGTATCGAGATTATCTCCGAAATCGTAAAGCAGGATGTACGGAATGAAGTTTTCAACGCTTGTAGCGATAAACATCCGACTCGTCGAGACTATTACACCCGAATGGCCCTGCAACTGGAATTGAAACCTCCGACATTTACGACGAATTCTTCACTAAGTTATAAAATAGTTAGTAGTGAAAAATTGAAAAAAGAATTAGGCTATCAATTCAAATATCCCTCGCCTTACGAAGGGCAAATTGATTTACAAGTCCCTGCTCGATAGCATTTCTACAATTTTAGTCAAATTTTTCTAAATATTTAAAATGATTTAACGGATAATGTTATTCAATTAATCTACTTCGAATAGGGATATGCCGTGTCTTATTTAGCTATTTTTAAAATTCAAAAAACTAATATATTAAAATTGTTTATGTATCATAATTTATGATGTTTAATTAATTTCAATCTAATCTTTCGGGGTACAACATGACAAAGATATTACCCTATCTGTTATCCATAGTTTTGCTTGTTGGTTGCAGTTCCATCCCATCTAATAATTCAGCGGATACGGTATCTTCTTCCGGTATTCTTCAAAAAAATAGCATTTCCACCTGGCAATATGGTTCATTTTTATTAAATGATAATAATGGGAAACCTATGTATGCGCTCAAGAGTTTGAAAATCGACCTAAGCCTGTACACTTCCCAGAAAGTCAAAATCTCGGGAATTAAGATTAAAGGCTATCCGGTTGACGGTGGTCCTGTGTTTTTGAATGTGACAAGTATTCAAAGAATTAATTAACCTGAATGAATTCTGAGATTATTTTCAATGTTTTATTCTTCAAGCTAATTATTATTCCCTTTTCCAAGCTCTCTCACGCCAATACCAAGTGCTTATCAAAATCAGGAGTCAATCAAATAAGATTTTTTATTAACAACAACTTGTGGGATACTTTATAGCGATTATATAATCATAATTAGCTATTTGCTCATCTGTATATGATTTATATGATCTTAATTTTTCTATAGCGAATCTCTTATAATATTTTTTTCATACTCTTATATGTCTCATAAATCTTTTACCTTTAAACAAATAATAAATTATCCCATTTAACCATTATTTATTCTAATGAGTACGCAAGAAACAAAACAGAAGTTATTTGAGGAAACGCAGAAAAAAATTCAATCTCAAGAATTCACTATTGTTGATCAGGACCGGCAACGCCCCTGGGGTGGATTTTTTGTGATTGATGAGGATCAGGCTCAAAAATTCGCCAATACTTATTTCAATGGCATATCCACTGATGATCTCAAAATCGCGGGGAAATTGAGTCCTAAGATTTTAATTGTGGAACCGGGAAAACGTCTCTCATGGCAGTATCATCATCGTCGTGCGGAAATCTGGAGAGTGGTTGAAGGTCCGGTTGGAATCATTAAAAGTGATACGAATGAAGAAGGACCGTTAAAAAGTTATGATCCCGGCGATCAGGTTACCTTGCAGCAAGGGGAACGCCATCGTTTAGTTGGTCTTGATGATTGGGGAGTCGTCGCTGAAATCTGGCAACATACCGATGCGAATGATCCTTCGGATGAAGATGATATTGTTCGCGTTCAGGATGATTTCGGCCGATAATATAGAACGCGGATGACGCGGATTTTCACAGACTTTTTAATATAAATCCTGACTAAGAACTAAGAACTGTCTACTGTAAACTCACTATAGCTAAACTATTAGTAACTACATTCCGTGGTTTTATGCCAGTGTTCCGTGTTCATTTTTTATATTATTTCTGAGGAGATTTTTTTAGCTTTTACAAAAATACTTTATAAATACAGATACTTTTGATATGAAAAAAGCTTTTAGGTTACTGATCCCATTTCTCCTTTTTGCAATAATTCCAGTTATTTCGCATGCACAAGTATTTCCATCACAACAATATGGTCAATTATTCCACAAAGTTGAGATGTCCAAAATATTTAAGGATTCCAAGACTTTTACCGATATGATTGCTCTGCATCCCCCCAAAGAAATCATGAAAAGATATAATGCGGAAAAAGATCAGCCTAATTTTAACCTGAAGAAATTTGTATTTAATAATTTCAAACTCCCTGCAACCAAACAAACTCATTTCAAAAGTCATAAAAGATCCTCCCTGGTAAAACATATCAACAGATTGTGGCCCGTGCTAACGCGTAGTCCGGATTCCATTCATCAATTATCATCACTGATTCCTTTGCCATATCCTTATGTCGTACCCGGCGGACGCTTTCGCGAAATTTATTATTGGGATAGTTATTTCACTATTCTGGGCTTATGGCATTCCCATCAAATCTCTCTAATTGAGGATATGGTCAATAATTTTGCCTACTTGATCAACAGCTATGGATTTATTCCAAATGGTAATCGTACCTATTATCTGACCCGTTCACAACCGCCATTTTTCCCTTTAATGGTTGAGGTTCTTGCTAAGGCCAAACATAATCCACATATCCTGGTAAAATACCTTCCCGAAATGCAGAAAGAGTATGACTTTTGGATGAAAGGTTCGGGGTCACTTGTTCATCCTTTCACAGCAGAACGTAATGTTGTGCGGTTAGATGGGGAAGTGTACCTAAATCGATATTGGGATAGTTCTGATCGTCCACGGCCAGAATCGTTCAGAGAGGATTCTTTATTAGCACGACATTCGAAGCGCAATCCCGCCGATCTATATCGAAATCTGAGGGCTGCTGCAGAATCCGGATGGGATTTTAGCAGCCGATGGCTGGCAGACAAGAAAAGCTTGTCTTCAATCGTCACCACTCAAATTGTTCCGGCTGATTTGAATAGTTTGCTTTATCATTATGAAAAAACGCTCTCCAAAGCTTATAAGATGAAGGGTGATAGCAATAAAGCAGCTGAATATGAAAAGAAAGCGGAAAAACGGAAGATTGGTATTCAAAAATATTGCTGGGATCCACAATTACACACGTTC
>DATFMK010000801.1:0-7897 GCA_035267005.1 Balneolales bacterium | reverse complement strand
GCAACGAAAAAAGGCCATTATCAGGTCCCACGAAGTATTGATCCCGAATTTTTACGGCTATCGGTTTTCTTATAGTGCCGACTCCGGGATCTATCACCGCAAGATGCACGGTTCCAGGCGGATATAAAAAGGCCGTATTTTTCAGGACCCACGCCGCCGCCATAATATCTTGCGGCGGAATTTCATGCGATATGTCAACCAAACGAACATCCGGGGTGATTCCCAGAATAACGGCTTTCATCGCACTTACATATTGATCCTGATTACCAAAATCGGAAGTTAACGTAAGTATTGGATTACGTATGTCTTTTTTAGGCATATGTATTTAACATGACGGGCATGACAAGCATTAACATGTCTTCATTCTCGTCTTGTGTAAATGGCTTGACAATTCCTGCCCGGTTTGGAGTTGAAAATTCGAATGAGACTTCTTCATTATCTACATTATTCAGTACATCAGCCAAATATTTCGCGTTAAAGCCAATAACCATTTCATCATTTCCGTATTCACAATTAACGGTTTCTTTTGCCTCACTGCTCATGTCGATATCCTCTGCACAAATATCTACTTCATCTTTGGATAATTGCAGACGAATTTGACGGGTTGTGGTACTTGAGAAAATGGAAACGCGCTTAACAGTAGCCAGCATCTCATCCTTATTGATTTTCATGATTTTGTCGTTTTCCCTGGGGATTACAGAATCGTAATTGGGATATTGTTCATCGATCAAGCGTGTCACGACAATAGTATTTCCACTCTGAAAACGTACATGGCTACTGGTTACAGTCAATTCCGCATCACCCGTATCCAAAGATTTTTGTACTAAGGAAAGTGCCTTTTCGGGTACAATAAAATTCAATTCCTGCTCCGAAACCAGATCCTTACGAACCAAACGAACCAAACGATGTCCGTCGGTCGCAACAATTCTGCTTTCTTCCGAACCAACCTGAAAATAAACCCCCATCATAGCCGGACGTAAGTCGTCTGTTGAAACGGCAAAACTTGTTTTACTGATGGCATCTTTCAGAGCTTTTGTGGTGATGCTCAACGTCGCGCCATCTTCAAGTGAAGGAACGGAAGGAAATTCTTCCCCTTTTTCACCGATCAATTTATATGTTCCCCGATCGGTTTTAAATTTAACTTGTCCACGGTCGTCCACATTAAACATAACCGGAATATCCGGTAACTGTCTCAGTGTTTCTAATAAACGGCGCGCGGGAATGGCGAGAACTCCCTCTTCTTCAATATTGGCATCTACAAATTCAATAATGGAAATTTCGAGATCCGTGGCCGTTAGCTTTAATCGGCCATCTTCCGTCTCAAATAATACCGTTTCAAGAATGGGCAATGTTGCCTTGGTTGGTATAGCTCCGTTTACGGCCGACAGCCCTTTGACCAATTCTCCACTTGATATACTAAATTTCATAATGCGTGTTTATAATCTTACGGTTAAATAATCTGTATCTGTTTGAATAAATAAAACTTACAAAGAAGATTGAAATGCTGAAAAATTTACTGCAAATGTAATGTATACTAATAAATACAACTTCAGAGTGCAACTAACTTAATAAAAAATTGTATTTGGTTTTTCGAAAGCAATCATCACCATTTGAGGAAGGCTATGCAAAATCGATCTTTTGCCCAATATCTGGTTTTGCAAAGCCTTCTTGAGGTGTAATTTGCCATTTTATTGATAAAACTTCTACTCTTATCTCTGGATGAAGCATTAAATTTTTGAATTAGGTTTATTTTGTCTTTTGGTAAAGCTTTTAAAACACGATATTACTTGTTTAATATCCTGTTAATTAGGCTGATTTTGTGACTTTTATCAAGTATGGAGTAAAGAACCGAATATTTTGTCTGACAGCCTTTTTGCTGTTTTCAGTATCCTGGGCATATGGACAAACATTTCGGCAGGGAAAATATGGGGCTGATTTTTTATCCGTTGGGGGTGGTGCACGTCCGCTGGGAATGGGCAGTGCTTACGCGGCAATAACCAACGATGTAACGGCCGGTTATTGGAATCCTGCCGGTTTAGCTCGAATTAAGGATATTGAGGTTGCCTACATGCATTCTGAACGTTTCAGCGGTATTGTCGGATATGATTATGGCGCTGTTGCCCTACCCCTTCAAACAAGCGATGGCGTTTTGGCGGTTTCTTTTTTCCGCCAGGGAGTCGATGGTATAAAAAACACTTTGGCAGTCTGGAATCCACAAAGCGGAAATTCCATTCCTGACCCTACCACACAGTTTCCTCAATTCAGTGATAATGATTACGCTTTTTACATATCATATTCCAAACCCATCATGAAGTCCCTCGCCTGGGGAGCGACGGTAAAAGTGCTGCACAGTAAAATTGGTCCTTTTGCGAATGCCTGGGGATACAGTTTGGATTTCGGTTTGAAATATCACTTTCGGGGATTTGAACTTGGTACCAATCTGATGAATATTCCAACGCTTTTTAAATTCTGGCAAGTCAATCGTAAAGCACTGGAAAAACTTACCCTGTTAAATAACGATCTTCCTAAAGGTCAGGATGAAATCGTGATGCCCACACTAAAAATTGGTATTGGCCGACCTTTTTCATTTTATCACGATAATTTGAAATTGATAGCAGCTGTTGATGCCGATTTTCATTTTGATAACCGAAGGACCTATTACATTAACCTTGGCAGAACAAGTGTAGAACCGCACGTAGGAGCAGAACTCAATTATAAAGGACATATCGCGCTTCGCGTCGGTGTAACGGATTTCACAACGGACAGATCATCGCGTGTGTTTGTCTCCCCTACTCTCGGCGCCGGAATTACCATTGGAATGGTTCATATTGATTATGGCTTTGCCAGCTTTTCAGGTATCACTAAAGACCTCGGTTCCACGAACCGAATCTCCATGAGAATATTTCTAAATAAAAAGCATAAAAAGAAAACCAGATAACATAAACCCCGCAATTTTGAGACATTTACAGCGTATCAATATAGTAAAGAGATATTTTCGTAAGAATCTTCATTTTTATATCATTATATAACTATTCCGTTCTGTAATAATGACCGTAACCATGATTTATGAACTTAAAAATTAACTGATTTGAGAATACTATTAACCGGACCGACAGCCGTAGGGAAAACGGATTTGTCGCTTGATATTGCAAAGATATTACATATCCCCATTATATCTGCGGATTCAAGGCAATGCTATAAATACATGGATATCGGAACCGGTAAGGTTAGTGAGGAAGAACAATTACGCGTCAAACATTTTAATATCTCCATCTTTACGCCGGATGTAGACGATAATGCATCTCATTTCTATAGACGTGCCATGGAATGGGAATCAGAGCTCTCTTATTTTCATGACCATCATTTGTACGTCGGAGGTAGTACGCTTTATCTTGAATCCCTGATCCGTCCATTCGATGATGTTCCAAAATCGGATCCGGAAAATATCAGTGAATTGGAAAAACTTGAAAACGAATTTGGTTTGCGTTATTTGTATAATGAATTGAAAAATACGGATCCCGAATATGCTGCAAAGATGGATGGCATGAATAAACAGCGTATTTATCGCGCTCTTGATGTTTTTATGCAAACCGGAAAACCGTTCAGCCATTTTCATCATCAGAAAAAGAATATTACTCCGCCGGACGATGTCATCGTTTTTGTTCTAAATCGCGAACGGGAACATCTTCATGAGCGCATTAGCCGGCGCGTTGATGGAATGATAGCTCAAGGTTTGGTCGATGAAGTAAAAAGTATTCTTGATATGGGTTACACTGCTAACCTTAATGCTTTGCAAACAGTCGGTTACCGTGAAATCATTGAATACCTGGAAGGCAAGATTACCCTTGACAAAGCCGTTGAACTTATTAAAAGAAACAGTCGCCGTTATGCAAAACGACAAATCACATGGTTTAGACGCTGGAATAATGTAAATTGGCTAAATCTTGATACATTGAGCAAAGATCAGGTTATTCAAATAGTTATAGAACATCTGAATACTGTAGCAGCTAACAGGAATATCATTTAAATTTATATCCTAATATAAAGGATCATATTTTAAACATTATACTTATAAAATAAACATGTACAAAGCCTATATTACCATTTCCTTACGAAAATCAATACTCGACCCACAAGGAAAAGCCACACATCATGCCCTGCAAAACCTCGGTATGAAGGATGTATCGGAAGTTCGTATCGGAAAGTTAATAGAATTAAATATTAATGCTGAAAATGCCGAAAAGGCCCGGGAAGTAGCTGAAACAGCGACTGAGAAGCTGTTGGCTAATCCGGTAATGGAAGATTATGAAATTGAAGTTATTGAAGAAGAACAATAACCGTTTAATAATGGCTCAAAAAGAACCTTCTATTCAACCGAAACCTCATATTATTGAAAAACCGGTAACGGAAGTAGAGATTGATGAAGATAAACCTTGGAGACTCATTTTATATAACGATGACATCCATACATTTAATGAGGTTATCACTCAATTGATAAAAGCATTACGATGTAGTGAACAAAAGGCGGAGAAACTGACTATTAAAGTGCATCAGGATGGTAAAGCGACCGTTTTTGAAGGTTCCTTTGAGGAATGTTTTGAGAAAAACAGCATACTCTGCGAAATACAATTAGTAACTGAAATTAAAGGATAGTTTTGGCTAACAAATTCGGCGTAATCGTCTTTCCGGGATCGAATTGTGATCATGACGCTTATCACGCGGCTGGTCATGTAATGGGAGCGGAAACCCAATTCATCTGGCATAAAGAAACGAAACTGGATGATTTTGATGTGGTGATCCTGCCCGGAGGATTTTCATACGGTGATTATTTACGCTCCGGCGCTATCGCAAGGTTTTCACCGATTATGGAAAATATCATTCAATATGCCAATAAAGGTGGCTTAGTGCTTGGTATTTGTAATGGTTTTCAAATTCTCCTTGAAAGCGGACTTTTGCCGGGAGCATTGTTACACAACACAAATCTTCGTTTTATCTGTAAGAATATTCATCTTCGTTGTGAAAACCGAAATACCCCCTTCACAAAGAAAATTTCAGATAACCAGGTTTTAACCATGCCGATCGCTCATGGAGAAGGTAATTATTATACCGACCCGGATACGTTAAAATCTTTGGAAGACAATCAACAAGTTATTTTTCGGTATTGTAATGAATATGGAGAAATCACTGAGGAATCTAATCCCAATGGTTCGCTTCAAAACATTGCCGGTATATGTAATAAACAAAAAAACGTATTAGGAATGATGCCACACCCGGAACGTGTTGTTGAAAATGAACTCGGTTCAACGGATGGTAAAGTTATTTTCGATTCTATCATTTCCGCACTACAAATAGCCTGATTTTCATGAATTTTGATTTAGTAAAAACGATCTCTGAATTACCCGGTGCCCCCGGTTTCGAACATCAAATACGTGACTTCATCATACATGAAGTCAAAGATTATGTTGATGAATATGAGGTGGATGGCATTGGCAATCTTATTGTGCATAAGAAAGCTGGTAATCGGCGGGTCATGACAGCGGCACATCTCGATGAAATCTCTTTAATGACAAAATTTATCGATGATAACGGATTTATAAGATTTCATCATTTGGGTGGATTTGACCCTAAAACGTTGTCGACTCAGCGGGTAATCGTTCATGGAAAAAAGGATTTATTAGGAGTAATCGGTACCAAAGGCATTCATGCGCAATCGGCTGAAGAGCGAAAAAAAGCACCGGATTTAAAAGACTTTTTTATTGATGTCGGATTGCCGGCCGGCAAAGTAAAAGATCTTGTCCCTATTGGTTCTCCGATAACCCGTGAAAAAGATCTGCGTGAATTAGGAGATTTAGTTACCGGAAAATCACTTGATAACCGAATTTCAGTATATATTCTTGTGGAGGCCATTAAACAGCTGAAAGACATTCATTGCGATTTTTATGGTGTATTTACCGTTCAGGAAGAAGTGGGCATTCGAGGCGCACGTGTTGCGGCCAATCATATTCAACCTGAGATTGGAATTGCTCTCGATACCACGCTGTCCAATGACACACCGGGAATTGAGGCTCAGGACCAATGCACACAATTGGGAAATGGAACGGCAATAAAAATATATGATAGCAGTGTGATAAGCACACCGTCTCTGGTTAATTTTTTAATCAGTGTTTGTGAAGAACATAATATCGATTATCAAAGAGAGGTTTTAACCGCTGGTGGTACGGATTCATCCGGTATTCAGTATCTAACGGGAGTCGGAGCGTACACATCTTGTATTTCCACTCCAACCCGCTATATTCACAGTACGGTCGAAACTGTTTCAAAATCGGATGTAAATGCTGCTATTGATTTAACGATACAAGCATTAAATACCATCCATAAGTACCAACCGTGAGTTTTATGGAAGTTGTTGACGAACATATTACGCTTTACTGTAAAAATCTTACAAAAAGATATCACAAACGTACGGTCGTATCCGAGGTTTCCATCAATGTGCAGCAAGGGGAAATCGTTGGTTTATTAGGTCCGAACGGTGCGGGTAAAACAACAACTTTTTATATGTTTGTTGGATTGATCAAACCGGAACATGGTTCTATTTTTCTTGATGAAATGAATATTACCCGCAAACCGATGTATCAACGGGCAAGATATGGTATCGGATATCTTTCTCAGGAAGCAAGTGTATTCCGCAACTTGACCGTTAGAGAAAATCTTGAAGCCATTCTTGAATTTTTACCCGAAACTACAAAGAAGCAAAAGATTGAACGGGTAGATCATCTTATTGAAGAATTTAATTTACAAAGAGTCGCCAATAATAAAGGATACAGTCTTTCAGGAGGCGAACGGCGCCGTACCGAAATAGCCCGTGCCTTGGTGATTCAGCCTAAATTTATTCTTCTCGATGAACCTTTTGCCGGTGTGGATCCAATTGCCGTTGAAGATATTCAGGAAATCGTAGCGTCCTTAAAGACAAAAAATATTGGGATTTTGATTACGGATCACAATGTACACGAAACACTTGCTATTACCGACAGAGCCTATTTAATGTTTGAAGGGAAGATTCTTAAAGAAGGTTCTGCCGATTATTTAGCAGAAGACGAAGAAGCCAAGAAATTGTATTTGGGAAGACAATTTCGACTTGATCGTTATAACATAAACTAAAATCATTATGGCATTTTTAACATCACTCTTTAATAAACTAAAAAGTGGACCAGGTATGAATATTGAAGAAATAACTTGTGAAGAACTAAACGATAAAATCCAAAATGGAGAAAAACCCTTTATTCTGGATGTACGTCAGCCCAATGAATACAGAGTAGGAAATATCGGAGGGAAACTGATACCACTAAATGAATTGCCACGTCGTATTCAGGAAATCGAACAATACAAAGATCATGAAATCATTGTTCATTGCCGTTCCGGTGCCAGAAGCGCACGAGCTTGTCAGATATTACAAAATCACGGATTCTCCAATCCGAAAAATTTAGCCGGTGGTATTTTAGCTTGGGCAAATGTTGTGGATCAATCAGTTAACGTTTAATTCAAATGTTTATATCCATAATATGAATATATGATTATGTGATATTGAAAAAAATCACATAATTTGTCGGACGATGGATAGTAGATTAAAACAGAGTTGATTCGGATTCACCTCTTTCCTTTAATGTGAAAGTGCAGGTGTAGAAAACGTACTCTCATTTCAGACTTTAGATGGACCCTATCGGCTAAAAGTGTTTTTCTATTGTCCATCGTCTTTCTGTTTCCGGGTAGAGCGGTTCGTTGCCTCCCCGCTCCCCCACAGATCCGTACGAGCAGATTTCCCGCATACGGTTCCTCTGCTTATGGTTTCGCTACCGGTTGGACCGGTTTATACCGTCCTCCGATATCCAAACCGCTATCG
>DATFMK010000800.1:0-4198 GCA_035267005.1 Balneolales bacterium | reverse complement strand
TGAATCGCCTGTTTCATATTCTTTTTAGCCTGATCGAGACTAATATACGATAAACCCGCTTTTATCTGAATCATATTGGTATTCGTCCCTTGAAAATCCAGTGTCATTCCAATCTTTTTGCCTGCCATTTGCCGGCCTTTGCCCGGATTTTTATCAAACCTCCAGGTTTTCACAGCATGTACCGGTTGTGAAAAAGATAGATAGATGTAGTACGGAACCCCGTGAATCTTTGTTTTCCCTTCCAACACATTTGGTGACGATAAGTGTAGACTTCCTTTACTTTTCATCATGACGTTGATAAGACGTTCCCCCTTCTCAGGAAATGTAAATCGATAAAAAATGGCAAAATGTCCGACCGTATACGAAGCCCAGATATTGTAATCACTAAGCAGTCCTTTGTAATAATACGGGGTTCGCGTCTCAAAATCGCGATCGAAGCTTGATGCAATGGTATTGGGATTGGTTTTAATTTCGCCGGTAGACGGCATGATCGATACGCCGCCGGCCGGGAATCCGTAAATTTTTGTCGCTAAATAGGAATCGGTAATACCCGGATTGACTAACGGGGCCACCTGCGGATAATCGTGAGGCAACAACACAACAGGATTCGTTGTCGTCAGCAGGTAACTTATCCCGCCAATATCCGGTTTTACATAATCTACCGGATCTTTTGAGGATTGTGCGGTCGCATTGATAGATATCACTAAAACAATAGCTGTCACATAAATCCGATGTAAATATTTCATTTTTTTAGTATTTATAGCTCAAAATTAAAATATTCTCCTGTTACTGATGCCGTTTAGCCCAGTGTTGTAAAGATTCTATCGCCTCCATCAGTTCCCCAGCCGAACCTTTAAATTTAGCGGATCCCTGTGGTTTGCCTGAAACCGTATACCATTCATAAAAACCTTTGTTCTTTATAACTCGATGAACCATAGGCTGAATGGCCCGATACGCCTGCTTTACAAATCCATAACGCACCAGATCGGTAATCATTCGTGCTCCAAACCAGGTCCAGTCTCCACCATTTTGGTAAGAATAGGGACCCATTCCCGGATTCTGAAAACTCCCTTTCGGATAGGCCGGATACATGGTGAGCCCAATGGTTTGAGCACCAGCTTCCCGGACATCACTTTCCATCTTGCGATAGGCTTCCAACACCTGTTTTCTGCTTAATAACCCTGCTTTTATTGCTACAGCAGTACCACCGTGGTAATAAATTTTATTCTCATTAAATCCATGAAAGGGATCATTTTGAATGTACACATGCGGTCTGAACTTCAGATGCTTCTGATCCCACAAATATTTATGCACATTTGTTTTTACTTCCCGGTAAATTTTACGCCATTTTGTTTTTTGAGCTGGATTATGGGACATTTCAATAAAATCCCGAAGAGCAATGACAAACATCGCATTGTCATAAATATCTATGGCCGGCTGGGAGTTTTCATCATATTTAACTCCCCATTTACCAAGAGGTTGAACATCTCCCCAATCGGCAGTGGTAGCTCCCCATATCAAACCATATTTTTTATCAAATCTGAAATTCATCAGATACTGTAACGCCCGGTCCAGACGATCCTGAACCGTGTGACCATGAACCGTAACCGCTAATATGGTGGTGTCTTTTGTTATTCGGATGTATTTATAAACGGCTTGCACCAGCGAGGATTCCTGATCCGTTTCAACCGTATTTTTATGAAAAGCGTATCCCGGCATATCATACCGGGTAAAACGACCATAATTATCTATTTTCGCATTCGGACCAATTTGCTCGTATCCATCGACCATATTTCCATCAAATCCCTGAAAATAGAAAAATTTTAGCAAGGCACTTCGTACCGTTGATTTGGGTAAAACCCGTAATGAGTTGTTTATGAATGTATTAAAATCACGAATCCAGACTTGCTGATAACCGGAACCGGCATTAAAACCGCTTGATAACAGGGAATCCCCTTTTTGCAGTACTTTTGTAAAATCAGGATTGGTTAGAATTTCGTGTGCCAATTGCTGATTCTTACTTTGAGCTTGGACATTCACTCCCCAAAAAACGATAGACAGCAGGAAAAATTTAAACACATATTTTAGATTCATACTTTTTAACATAACTAACGAGATATATAATAATTAAGGAACAAGACCTGCCTAAATGGAAATTCAGGCAGGTCACTTCATAATTAACCTTTTTTCAGAAATTCGGTTCTAAAGATTGAAAGATGAAATAGGAGGGGCATCTTTTTTCGCAGCTCCCCATTTCTTATTGGGTGTGGAACCCATTTGAAACTCGATAGTTCCACCTTTCATAATATCCTGATAGGTGATATAGGGTTTATTATAGGACTGACCATTCAGTTTTGCTGATTGAATGTATTTATTGGCCTTAGAAGCATTGTGTGCAATAATCGTAAACGTTTTATTTTCTTTCAGATGAATGGTCGCATGAGAAAAAACAGGGCTTCCAATCTCAAATACTCCGTTATCGGGATTAACCGGATAAAAACCCAGCGCACTGAAAACATACCAGGCAGACATCTGACCACAGTCTTCATTGCCCGGTAATCCTGCGGGAGTATCATTATAAAGGGAATCGACGATTGTTCGCGTTACTTCCTGCGTTCTCCAGGGAGCACCGGCAAAATCATACATATAAGGAACTTGTTGATCCGGTTCATTTCCCTGTACATATTCACCAACCATACCACTCATATCAGGCACTCCGCCGTTATCAATCTTGGGCGGTTTTTTGAAAAGCGTATCGAGTCTTCGCACAAACTGTTTGCGTCCGCCTATTAATTTTTCCAATTCGGGTACGTTTTGTGGCACATACCATAGATCCTGCCAGGCATTGGCTTCCGTGTAATTTCGTTTTTTACCATTACGGGGTTCGGCATAAGGATCAAAAGGGGAGAGCCATTTTCCATTAGCCAATTTAGGTCGCATGAAGCCCGTTTTGGAATCATAAACGTTCTTATAATATCCGGCTCGTTTGGTATATAATTGGTAATCCTTTTTTTTGCCCAGAGCTTTTGCCATCTGTGCGATACACCAGTCATCAAACGAAAATGCCAGCGTCTTGGAAACGGACTCCCGAATCATATCGGAGGGCACATACCCGTATTTATTGAATAACTTCACAGCTTTGTTTTCCTGTGTCGCACTTTTCTTCATCGCTTTGAAAGCTTCCTGTACATCAAATTTTCGGAATCCCTTAAAATAGGCATCGGCTATGATCGGTATGGAATGATATCCAATCATCGTGTTGGTCTCATTTCCCCATAATTCCCAGATGGGCAGTAAGCCATATTGCTGATAAAAATGCAGCATGAATGCTACAAAATCATTCACCCGATTGGGTTCAATCAAAGTAAATAAGGGATGTTCCGCGCGATAAGTATCCCAAATGGAAAATGTGCTGTAATTGGTAAAATTCTTGGCTGTATGATCTTTTCCATCCGCTCCCTGATATTGACCATTCGTATCCATAAAAACGGTTGGGGCCAGCATCGTATGATATAACGCGGAATAAAACGTACGCAGCTTATGCACATTGGAGGATTGCACGCTTATTCTGCTCAACTGATCTTGCCAGCTTTTATGAGCCGCCATCCTGACAGTTTTAAAATCCCAGCCCGGTACCTCTTTCATCAAATTTTGTTTGGCATTTTGGATACTTACCGAGGAAATAGCCACTTTTTGCATCAATGGACTGCCTGACAAATTCCCGAAGATAAAGTAACCATGTGTGTGAATACCTTTGGCTTCTTTACGATTATGATAGACATGTCCTTTATTAGATATCACCAACTTTTTAATCGGCTTATTAAATACGGCGGCAAAATATACCCGTTGATGCCGGGCCCAGCCTGATGACAACCGGTAACCGGTAACAAGCGTATCATTCACCTCATGAAGGTAGGTTCCGGTAGGATGATCGCTATTTCCATAGGCGAGGTTGAGGGAAACAGCTGGTTTATCCGATTCTGGAAAATGATACTTGTAAAATCCGACGCGCATACTTGCCGTCACATCAACTGATATACCATTATCCATTGCTACATGATAAAACCCGGGTTGGGCCGATTCGTTTTTATGAGAATAATGGCTATAGGTGGCACCATGACTCGTATCCACTCGGCTTCCATTAAATGGCATAAACAAAAGGTCCGAACCATCAGCACCTCCCGTTCCACTCAAATGA
>DATFMK010000799.1:0-10980 GCA_035267005.1 Balneolales bacterium | reverse complement strand
CTTAATCAAGGTACCCAGGTACGTTTCATGCACATTTTTAAATTCGCCTTGGTCACAACAAAATTTCTTGGTGAATAATCCGGGTTAATGGAAACCCGCTCCGAGTCGGACATGACTGTGGTTAGTAATCAGAATTAGTGTCTTTAAATTAGTTTAGAATTATTTCCTACTAAGAGTCTTTCTGACTTAAATAAATCTGCTGCTGGATGGATTCTGCTTATCCGGGATCTTTTATGTATACGGCATCCGTTATTAAATAATTTTGCTTTTACCAATCAGCTTTCCCCTTTATCTTTCAATAATTTCTTAAATCCATCCTCATCCAGTATTTCTATATTCTGTTTTTTAGCATCATCCAGTTTTGAACCGGCACCGGGACCGGCTATTACATAATCCGTTTTGCTGCTAACACTCGAAGTAGCCCTGCCACCATGATCTTCCACCAATTTCTGAGCTTCATCACGGGTCCATTCTTCCAATTCCCCTGTAAAAACAAGCGTAAGTCCATCTAATGATTGTTTCTTTTTCTTAGCCAAGGGATTTTTTAGAGTCACACAGGCATCTAAAATGCGCTTAATATCCTCCCGGTTATTTTTATCCGAGAAGAAAGTTACCACCGAACGTGCCACTTCCGGTCCGATCTCATAAATATCCCGCAATTCCTCTTCTCTCGCTTTTTGCAGATGATCCAGATCGGGATAATGTTTAGCCAATACTCTTGCCATATGTTTTCCCACCAGTGGAATACCTAAAGCATAGATGAAACGGTCCAACGTCTGGTCCTTACTGTTTTCCAATTCATCCAGGATATTTTGGGATGCTTTATCTTTGACATCATCCAGGGTCATCCAGTCTTTTTTCTTCAGATAGAAAATATCAGATGGCCGTTTCAAAAGTCCGTCTTCTACCAGGTACGTGACCCTCTTTTCCCCAAGGCCTTCGATATCCATGGCATCTACCGATACGAAATGCTTAATCCTGTTTTGTAACTGCGCCGGACATTTTAAATTCGTACAATGGGTCTGTTTCTTGTCATCGCTGGTCACGGTATTGGATCCGCAAACCGGGCATTTGCCGGGGAGTGTATATTTTTTCTCACTTCCATCCCGCTCATCAGGAATAGATTTAACCACCTGTGGTATAACATCCCCGGCCCTTTCCACAATCACCGTATCACCGATACGAATATCTTTGCTGTCGATTTCGCTTTGGTTATGCAGAGAAGCCCGTTGCACAGTCACTCCTCCGATATTCACCGGTTTGAGAACAGCTACAGGCGTCAGTTTCCCGGTACGACCAACCTGCACTTCGATATCTTTTATCTCGGATGTAGCCTGACGAGCCTCGAATTTATACGCAATTGCCCAGCGTGGATTATTCGTGCGAAACCCCAATTTTTCATGAGCTTTTAGTTCATCGACCTTACAGACCATGCCATCGATCTCATACGGCAAGTCTTCCCGCTCACCGGACATTTCCTCATAAAACTTCAGCGCTTCTTCAATACCTTCACACCGCTTATTCCAATTCCTGTTTACCTTTAATCCCCAATTCGGTAAAGTCTCTAAAACCTGCCAGTGCCCCTCGAAATCATATCCTTCAATTTGTGCTACTTGATAAAAATATATCTTTAACGGGCGGGAAGCGGTTATTTTCGGATCCAGCTGACGCAACGAACCTGCAGCGGCATTCCGCGGATTGGCAAATGTTTTTTCCCCGTTCTCATCCTGAATTTCATTCAGTTTATCAAAATCATCTTTCCGTATAAAGACTTCACCACGTACAACAACCCGGTCCGGTATCTTTTTGTTATGTTCCGATAATAAACGCAGCGGCACTTCTTTAATGGTCCTAATATTTTCCGTCACGTTCTCTCCCGTTTCACCATCCCCACGGGTTGTGGCCATCGTTAGTTTTCCGTCCTCATAGATCAGTTCTACCGCCAGACCATCATATTTAGGCTCACAACAATAAACGACCTTCTTCTCTTTCAGCTCATCACGGCAGGTCTGATCAAAATTCAGGAAATCATCCTCTTTATTGATCGATTTCAGGCTGAGCATCGGAACCGGATGACGTACAAGTCCGAGTTCTTCCTGCGGCTCCCCTCCTACCTGCTGTGATGGAGAATCGGAAGTAAGCAGATCCGGGAATTTATCTTCGAGTTTTTCCAGCTTTTGCATCATATCATCATAATCAGCATCCGAGACGACCGGGTCATCCAGCACATAATAACGATAATTATGATAGCGTATCGCTTCCCGCAATTTTTCGATGGCACGCTCTGCTTCCGATTTGGTCTGTATTTTTCTTAGATCCACCTCCGGCTGCGTCTGCACATTACCATTTTTCTTAGCCATAATATCACGATTTATCGTTTCAACAATTTCTTCAGTTCTTTTATACTGCGTGTATTCAATACATCACCAGCTTCCAGCCATCCACGCCGGGCCTGATCCATACCATAACGAATAAAATCGAGATGATTAGTACTATGAGCATCCGTTGATATGGACAATTTCAATCCGAGATCTTTCGCCATTTTACAGTAAACATCCCGCAAATCAAGTCTTTTAGGTGTGGAATTCAATTCCATATAACAACCACGATCAAGAGCCGCATCCATCAGTTTCTCCATGTCCAGGTCCATTTCGCCCCGCTCTGGTGTCTGACGGCCGGTGGGATGTCCGAGAATAGTGAAATACGGATTATCCATAGCTTTAATGATACGTTCAGTCTGCTCTTTACGGGACAAATTGAATTTGTAATGAATCGAACAAACCGTAAAATCCAATCGTTTCAGGATCGAATCCGGCATATCGAGCGATCCGTCATCCAGGATATCAACTTCACACCCTTTTAAAATGGTAAGATCATCAAAATCCTCCTGGATCTTATCGATCTCATCCAGCTGAGCGGCCAACTCATCTTCTTTCATACCGCCAGCTACCGTTACCCTTTTGGAATGATCAGTAATACCGATATAGGCATACCCTTTCTCTTTTGCAGCTTTAGCCATTTCCTTTATCGAATTAGCCCCGTCGGAGTATTTTGTATGCGTGTGTAGATCTCCCTTAAGGTCTTTTAAAGTAATAAGTTTCGGCAGTTTCTTTTTCTCCGCGGCTTCGATTTCTCCCCTGTTTTCCCGAAGTTCCGGTTCGATATATGGAAGATCAACTGTTTTATACACTTCCTCTTCCGTAGCGCCCGCTATCGATTTTTCCTTTCCTTCCGGAAAGACCCCGTATTCATTGATTTTCAGCTTCCGGCTCATCGCCCGTTCGCGAATCTTGATGTTATGTTCTTTAGACCCCGTAAAATACTGCAATGCGGCACCATAGCTTTTATCTTCCACCACACGAAGATCGACTTGCAAACCGGACCGTAACCTGACCGATGACCGAGTGGAACCTTTTGACAGCACTTTATCCACATCATCAAAGCCCGTGAACGCTTTCATCACCGGTTCACTGTTTTTGCAGGTAACCAAAATATCCAGATCACCGACGGTCTCCTTTCTACGCCGGTAACTGCCGGCTACAATCACCTTATCCACACCTTTAACGTCTTCTAACAAACGGACAAGTGGTTTGGCAAACTCTTCCGCCCGGTAGAGTGATGTTCGTTGCTCCCTTTCCGCTCCCCGTTCCAGTTCCTCTTTGATTTTCTCCTCCGTCTTTTCACCAAAACCTTCCAGTTCCCGTATTTCGTGCTTCTTCACAGCTTTTCGCAAATCGGCCATGGAATCTATGTGAAGCTTTTCATGCAATGCTTCTACACGTTTGGGTCCGAGTCCGCCTATTTTCATCATTTCGCCTAATTCCGCTGGCGTTTTCTTCCTGATATCTTCCAATTGTTTAAGCTTACCTGTTTCAACAATTTCCTTAATTTTTTCCGCAATACTTTTTCCAATGCCCGGCAACTTTGTCAGATCTTCACCGTTCTTTACCGACTCGGACAATTCATTCGATAAATTTTCCACACTCATGGCAGCCCGGCGATAAGCCCGCACGCGAAAAGGATCGGCTTCCTCAATTTCCAGAAGATCTGCAATCTCATTAAAAATATCAGCGATATCGCTATTATGAATAGGCATTTTAGATTCCTACTTGATGAATGAATGGGGAATAGCGCAGAGAGCAAAGCGCATGGCGTAAAAGAATCAAAGTTCCAAAGGCACAAAGAGATTTTAACATTAATGTTTAACGTTTAGTTGAGTTTGTTTTTCGTACTCCGGTTTCCGTTCTCCATTATGTATTTTTAGGCACTTACCGTAGACAACGCTTCAATGATCATACTGCAAAAAGCGGGCAAGTCGTCCGGTTTACGGCTTGAGATGAGATTGGCGTCTCTCACGACTTCGGCATCCACCCAATTGGCACCGGCATTGATCAGATCATCTTTAATAGCAAAGAATGAGGTGACTTCCCGGTTTAAAACTATTTTTGCAGAAATGGGAACCCAGCCGGCATGACAGATAAAGGCAATAATTTTATCTTCCTCATCCATTTTCCTGACAAATTCCAGGACGGCTTTGTGTCTGCGAAGACGATCAGGCGCATATCCTCCCGGAATGATAAGGGCATCAAATTCATCTACCGTTACTTCGTACACATCCCTGTTAGCTTGCGCTTTAAGTCCGTTTTTCCCGGTATAACTGTTTTTCCCCGTACCTAATACAACGACATTCGCGCCAGCTTCTTTCATCCGGTAATAGGGATACCAAAATTCCATGTCCTCGTACAAATCCTCTATAAGAATAGCGATTGTTTTATTTCGTAAATCCATATTTTTTCCTGTTTTTTTTGAATATAAGAAAGCTTTGAAAAGCCAAAGCTCTTGGTCAAGATTATGTGTCCTCTTTTTCGTTAAATAGAACCACTATTCGCCTCAAAGGACCCTGAAACCAGTCTCAAACTGACAACCTTTCGTTATGATTTCCTAAGTCCGGCAGTCTCCTATAGGGAATTTAAAACCACAGCATATTGAGTCATATGTGAGAATTCTAAATTCACGATAACACAGATATTGGCCAAAAAGGCAGTTTTGCATAGTCTTCTATAACGGTTAACTCGGATTATTCACCAAGAAATTTTGTCGTGATCAAGGCGCTCCGAAAGCTTTCGGAGCAACGAAGAGCACGGCCAAATTTCGCAGCTCTTTTTAGTGTCCTCAAAATCGAGAATCGTTTTTTTATAAGTACTTTAATTAACAATATGATATATATTACTTCTTATGGGTTACGCGAATAATTCGGGTTAACGTTCCGGCTCTTGTTCCATACGGCATTGATTACGAATAGCTGTTAAAATTGATTTATCGTGCCATTCCACCATCTCGTCTGCTCTTTCTTCTATCTGATAGGGTGTTTCCGCATCTCCCCATGTTCTGACACCAATAATAGGTATATCCCAATCCTTGGCAAGATCCATGGCGTAATCCAGCCAATAATGATACTCTTTATACATATCAGATAGGATGAAAACGCATTCTGAATCCCTGATTTGGGATTGCATCTCCGACATGAGCTCTTCCGTATTCCGATTCTTTTTCCCCTTCTCGGATTCGGGTTCACTATGGATATCGTAACCAAACCTTGATTCCATTTGAGATAGTTTCTCAAGATATTCGACCATACGATAATAATCATCCGTGTATTTCCATCCATGACTTATGAAAAGGTGGTATGTTCTCAAAGCGGCGGCCATTAATAACTCCTTTCTCTCAGACAGGTTCTTCTCTTATGACTATGTTATATCGATAATTTACTAATTTTATTAGATTAACATAGATTAGAATCCTGATAGCAGACGAGTATTTTCAAATTTCAACGAAATATTTTTTAAGTCGTAAATAAGGTTAACACGGGTTATTCACCGATAATGCATTATGCACCAAATGGGATTTTATAAGATGATTTTGTTATATTGGTACATTGATAACAATATAATTTATATATTTAGATATGACCATAGAATCTATTAACTCAAACATCCTTTCAAAAAGGAAAAAGTCAGAACGGGTTCAAACAGGTGTCCGTTTGGAAAAACGCCTTGTGAAGGTACTGAAAGCTTTGGCTGAATACTATGATATCTCATTCGGAGAATTAATGGAGAGCATCTTACTACATTCCCTGGACGGACAAAATCCGTTTGATGAAAAAACGTTAAAACTAATAACTGATTTAAAACATATTTATGATCTTGATTTAGGTCATGAAGATAGTTCACTACAAAAAGCAGAAAGCACAAATTCAAACAACTAAATACGACTATTCCAATCAGAGAATTAAATTTTCATTAAAATGATGAATCAAAAATTGAATTTCAGTCAACGTCACCCGCGCTTTGCCGCACTTTCAAGAGAGGATCAAAAATTCATTGATAAATTTGAATCCGCGGTACTGTCAGAAGAACAATTTCATCATGAAGATCATGTAAAATTAGCCTGGCTGTATTTGCAGCTTTATCCTGTATGTGAAGTCCTTGAGCGCTTTTCTAATGGTATTAAGCATTTAGCTAAAGCATTCAACAACCCGGAACTTTATCATGAAACAATTACCTGGGCCTATGTTTTTATCATCAATGACAGGATAAATAAGATGTCCCAACCCGATGTCTGGTGGCGTTTTAAGGAAGCCAATGAAGATATTTTCAAATGGGGTCACAATTCGCTGATCAGAAAATATTATCGCAAAGAAACGCTACAATCGGAAGCTGCCCGAAAATGGTTTCATTTACCTGATAATTACGAATTCCATTTTGATTTCAAATCATAACATTGAACAAGGCCATTTCTTCAGGACAAGCTTACCGGTTTAAAGTGTCGATATAACTTCCAGCCCAAATAGACCAATCCAATTAGATAAGCCGAAGTTACCATCCAAAAATGTGAATTTAACTGATTGGAATGATTTAGATTTACTTTAATTGTCATCTGTGTTAAAATAAGTAAATACAGTAGGGTAATTACACCAATCCAATATAAATAATGAAGTAAGGCATCTATAGCCTGTTCCCTTCGAGCAGGATGCATCCAATATAAACGGTTGGGAATATTAATAAGACCAGACGGCAATTTTGGGATAATCCATCCCGAAATGAAAAAAAGTCCACCCATGAAATAATACATTCCTATTGAATATATTATAAATGCTTTTCTTGACATCCATCCATTCACCTTTCCCTGCCCATTGAAATGGGTTGCAACTTTGGCAGGTAATGCAGGCTCATAATGAAATATTTGTACGGTACCCAATATGAGAATAATGGCTATTAACGAACCTGCGAGCCGTCTGGATTCATAAAAATTCATAACCTTGCCATCTGTCATTTATCTAAATCGTATGCAATTTTCAGCCAATGAATAACTTTATCATTAATTTCATCGACTGAATTTAAGGCAATTCGATGTGTTATGCGATCTCCTTTTTGAGTACCACCGGTATTTATTATCCATTCCGGAATTGTTCTATGATAGTTTTTCAGGCAGAGTCCCAGATCAACTCTTTTCTTTGTCGTTGGTTTTATTTGAGCAATTACATTATTTCTATAAACGGAAACGATAGTTTTCACCGGACATATCCTAATGTCAGGACCAAAGGTTAATATCCTATCAACGATCTCATCATAAATGGGACGCAATGGTTCTTTTTCTCCGCTGTACATTTTAGCAACATATTTGGGTGCCATCTGAAGATATGCTTCCGGATCTGTCATTTCCTCTGCCTCTCCAAGAGAAAAATTAGCAATAATATTAGCCGTTGTTCCACCTACACCAAATTCATCTTTCAGCCACTGCTTTCGTTCTTTTACTGTATTTCTGCTGCTATTCTCCAGTTTTTCGATCCAGTCGATTATTGAATAACCTGTTTTATCAGGTAAATTTCTCAAAACGGCTTGTGCATATTCCACAGATGGATGCACACTATAAACCACTGATTTGACTTTTCTTGCTGACATTGAATATGTACGTTTATGAATAGTTGAAATTTCCCCTGTTATTATCATAATACTCATTATTTGAATATTATGAACTTAATAAACCTTCTTTAACAAGTTCACAATACGAAAAATCTTGTGTAAATTAGAATTTTCAAATACGAAACTATTTATTGAGTAATTATTTATTACAGAAAACCCATTAAAAAATTTTTCATTATGAAAATTACCATCGATCGCCTTAACAGCGATACCTACATGGAAGCTAAAAATGAGTATGGAAACACAGTTTATTTAGACGGTGCTAAGGAAAACGCACAGGGAGCACGCCCAATGCAATTGCTTTTAATGGCTGTAGGTAGTTGCAGTGCCATTGATATTATTGGCATTTTAAAAAAACAAAAGCAGCCGCTGAAAGATCTGAAAATAGATGTCAATGGTGAACGTGAAAAAATGGGAACCTACTCCCTTTTTCGTAAAATTCATGTCCATTATAAATTTTACGGTAATCTGGATGCTAACAAAGTGGAACGAGCCATCAATCTCTCATTGGATAAATACTGTTCCGCATCCAAAACACTTGAGCACACGGCGGAAATAACACATAGCTATTCAATTAATAAAGTTGAAAAAGGGCGAAGTCCTAACTAATTATTTAGAATAAGAATTGAGTGTTGAGATGAGATTCAACACTCAACTCTTAACTTATTATCTCTAAAACGTACTTCCGTTATATCCCCAAAACGTACGCTTCACATCCGTAAATTCGATATATACATGATCGTTAGGGATACCCAATTCCTCTTCCATCAAATTACTTAATGCTGCAGATATCTGTTTTGTTTTTGATTCAGGTAATCCGATGCTTTTTAATTGAATAAAAACGGTTGGTTCAAAGCTTCCTCCGAAAGACATTTTAACGTTGGGTTCAACCGCGACCATCACATATTCTTCTGATTTCTCCAGTTCCCGGGCCACTAACTTTGATGCCTTCGTAATAATATCCTCTTCATTTTCGACCTGTTTGTTGGTTTGAAATTTTAAATATGGCATAATGATTTTTTCTGATGTCGATTAATAGTTTTAGTTTTATCTCTCTGTTGCATTAACGGCAGTATTTAAAAAACCGTTCTTTTGATCATTATAAGCTACAAATTTCTACAAGAAGACTATGCAAAACCGTTCTTTTGCCCAATATCTTCATTTTCGCGACTTCGAAATCCTATCATATGGCTAATATGCTGTGGTTCCGAAGTCGATCAAGCTTTGATCTTGAACAAAATCCCTGGTTTTGCAAAGCCTTCTTGAAGATAGGATCTATATTAAAATTAATTTCGGATGCTTATAATACTATTCAATAAATTTATAATGATTTAAGCCAATTAATTAAATTAAGTTAGAAGCATTACAAATGACATTCATCAATGGACTATGTATGTAAGCTATTGATTTAACATCATTTTGTATACTTTATAAATCCTGTTTCGTAAGTTGGTAGAGATAATATAAAAGTAATCCAAGAGGGAGGATATATGGATCGACGTGAATTCTTAAAGATGTTATCAGCATTGTCCGGGGCATTTATGATTTCTGGGACAGATGTGCTGGCCAATACGAAAATGACTAGTGATAAAATCGGTGAGGTTCTGCCTAAACGACCACTCGGAAATACCGGCGAGCATGTGACCATGCTGGGGTTGGGTGGTTATCATGTCGGACGCAACCACAGTGAAAAAGAAGCTCAGGCTATTATTGAAACCTCTATTACCGGTGGTGTACGCTTTTTTGACAACTCTGAATCGTATCAAAACGGTGGAGCTGAGCGGCGTTACGGTAAATATCTGGTACCTAAATATCGGGATGAGATTTTTCTGATGACGAAGACGGATGCTGAAAATGACAAGCAGGCCCGTAAAAGTTTAGAAGGTTCCTTAAAAAGACTGAATACCGATTATTTGGATCTTTGGCAAATTCACTCGATTTATACTCCTAAGGATGTAGACCATTTGCTCAATAACGGGGTGCTTGATGTTATGCTGCAAGCGAAAAAGGAGGGCAAAGTCAAGCATATTGGATTTACCGGTCATAATAATTATAAAGCTCACAAACATATGCTTGAACGTACTCATGAGTTTGAAACCTGCCAAATGCCTATAAATGTTCTTGATCCATCGTATTTGAGCTTTATTAAGAATGTGCTGCCTATCCTTGTAAAAAGAGATATGGGAATTCTCGCAATGAAAACATTAGCCGACGGACGTTTTTTCTCCAAAACGAGAAGTAATGCCTCCTGGCATTCCAATGATCCCGTTGTTCCCGGACGCATCACCGTAAAAGATGCACTTTATTTTGCCTGGTCCCTGCCAATAAGCGTTTTGATAAGCGGTCCTGATAATCACCAAATGATGCAGGAGAAAATAGATCTGGCACGCAATTTTAAACCTCTTAATGAACAACAAAGACAGATATTGATTAAAAAAGTTGCAGATCTATCGGATGGACATGTAGAGTATTATAAGAATAAGATTTGAGGTTATTTTTTAAATGATATTTTCGGACAATATTTCTCTTCCTTATAAATTATTGATACACAGATCAGTAGGGACGTAGCATGCTACGTCTCTGCTGGTTTTAAGCATTTAAAATTTTGACGTAATATATTTAACTTTCTATCCCAACGATTATTAATATGAATTTGAGATACTACCTCACGTTATTTTAACGTGAATTCGATATAATTATATACTTATTCTGTTTCATATCCACGTTTGGAAGATCTCTCACCCAAAAGGCGGGTTCGAGATGACGCCTTTGAGTGAAGTTTTTTAAACAGCAACATTATCTTCACCCATTCGCGTCATTTCGACCGGTTGGAGAAATCTGCAAAGTAAAATATTCATTTCAAAACGCTGTTTAGTGGAAATATTATTTCGAACTCACGTTATTTAAAAACTCATTCCGGGTAGAGCGGTTCGTTGCCTCCCCGCTCCCCCACAGATCCGTACGAGCAGATTTCCCGCATACGGTTCCTCTGCTTATG
>DATFMK010000798.1:0-2003 GCA_035267005.1 Balneolales bacterium | reverse complement strand
TGGTTCTATTTCAATTCCACTTAGGTGCGATTAAAAGAATGATATGTCTATTTTATTCGGCATGATAGAACGATTTCAATTCCACTTAGGTGCGATTAAAAGCGGTTCCGCAATGGGTATCGATGTCGAGGGGCGTTATTTCAATTCCACTTAGGTGCGATTAAAAGTACATTCAACAAGTTTTTTTATTTTATTAAAATTTTCATTTCAATTCCACTTAGGTGCGATTAAAAGTCGTTTATTAACCTACTTATTTTGAGCGTATTACACAATTTTTGAACGAATTTTTGATGGAAATGTCGTCGATCGTCAATAGCCGAATTTACTCTGGACATCGACAACCTCATTTAGATTACATACGGGGCGATTTTGTGCTTTTCTTTAACTTTCATCAATATTAATCAATCTTTCTTTATGTGGATCGACGACTTATCTGCTTTATTTTCTCTTTAAACGGCTTTTTAAATATAAATGAACTGATAGGAGACTCCTCCGCACTCGAGTGACGGCCTTAATTCTCACTACAAACAGGGAGTTCCCATCGGAGCTATTTCCCAATATTATAAAAAAGGTCAACTCTATTCGGGACGTCTCAATGATTCACTCTTAATTCTGAGTCCTTAATACTCACCACTTAATCTTATATCACGCATCCACCGGCTGAATCAGCTCCGGTCCGTTATTCCGAGCTTCATTCACGTCTTGAGAAACCCGGTAAATCGCCATACGTTCGGTTGGATAGGGTTTGAGCAAAGATAGAAGGTCATCAGTGTTGGAGTTCACCGGATCGAGCCAGTGGTCGTAATTTTTCTTCTCCAATATAACGGGCATTCGATCGTGCAACGGTTGCAGCAAGGCGTTGGCTTCGGTTGTGATGATCGTATAAGAGTAAATGACTTCTTTTTTATCCTTTGATTCCCATATTTCATATAATCCGGCAAAACCCAATAGGTTTTGGTCGAGCGTCCGGACGTAAAATGGCGTTTTCTGTTTGTAAATGGTTTGCCATTCGTAAAATCCATTAGCCGGGACAATACAACGTTGTCGTTGAAAAGGTTTATGAAAGGAAGATTTCTCTAAAAGAGTCTCGCTGCGGGCATTGATCATTTTATAGCCAATCCGCTGATCATCCGCCCATGAAGGGATAAGTCCCCATTTAAAACCGGCAATATCACGGACATTAGGTCTCGGCATTAAAATGACCGGATTAATCGTGCCCGGTGTGACATTGTAATTTGATTGGAAAAGATCATCTTCGTCGCTTTGGACGTTAAAAATCTCCTCAATTTCCCCTTTTTCTGAATATAATGTATATCGTCCGCACATAATTGTATAAGTTTCTTAACTCTTTAGTATAATGTAGATTAATTTGATGTAGCATAAAAGAGCTAAAAGAGTAAAGCAAGCAGTTAATGAATTTATTTTATAATCCCAATGATTTACGGCTCAGAGCCGGCTGGCGTTTGCTGATTCAATGGATTATAATGGTCACAATTGTCAGTTTGACGGCTATTATGTTTCAGTCGGCAATGAACAGGCATTTTACGATGATCCTGACACTGGGAGCCGCCGCTACCTTAAGTGTCTGGTTTTCGATCCGTTTTCTGGACCGCAGGAATGTGGCATCATACGGACTGACCTTAAATAGTCTTTGGAGAAGAGAATGGGGATATGGCTTATTGATGGGAGCCGGTGCCATGGCTTTGATATTTTTGTTTGAATGGTCAATGGGATGGGTGAAAGTGACTGGTTACGGCTGGAATCGTGTTTCCCAGACACCCTACATCGTTCATATGAGTGCTTATGTCTTGAGTACGATGTTTGTTGGTTTTTATGAAGAGTTTATGTTTCGCGGTTATCAGATCACCAACCTTTTTGAAGGATTTCATGGTAAAAAAATAAGCAGAAAGGGAGCGGCAGTTTTGGCAGTAGCTGTTTCATCTATTATATTTGGAATGATGCACGTCGCCAATCCCGACTCGAATTGGATGTCCACGGTAAAT
>DATFMK010000797.1:0-2225 GCA_035267005.1 Balneolales bacterium | reverse complement strand
TGAAATCATAGCTATATATTCCGGTGTTCTGAGCTCGTGAACTGAAATCATCGGGGTCTAATTGGAATATGGCGCTATTAACGTCATCGACCTGTGCCGACAGCAGGAAAAGAAATAAAAATATCTTTAGAATTTGCATCATCATATACTCTGAGCCCCCCTATTTCAGCCTTGCGGATGCATATCTCAGCGTGCCACCACACAAGAGGATTTGGTTTGGACTTGCTGGTTAGAATCTAATTTGGCCTTCAATAGCTGTTTAAACTGAATTCCGATTCCTTTTTTGCTTCGATGCCGAATTTCACCTTTTAGCATCGTACCGTTATCAATTTTTGTGCCCGGGATGACTATCCTGACCATCTGTCCGACAGTAAAATCATCTTGCGTTTTGATGAAGGCGCCATTCTTGCTGATGTTGTTGATCAGGCCTTCAAAGTATCCGTTTCGCGAAGTGAAAAATACGGAGTTAGAAAAATGCTTCCTCGGATACCGCCTCAAATCTTCACTCATTTTTGTTTCTTGCAATATTTTGATTTGAGGGATCTGCGTATCTACCTCAGGTGTATATCTAACCCCATAGCCATAAGTGTAAAAGGAGTTTTCCAATCTGGCATGCCATAATATCACTGCCCGATACCGTTCGGGCAGATCAAATGAATGGGATGCGTAGGGTGATTGTTCCATCTCAATATAAATCTCGGTTCCCGGTCGCAATAACCAATCCGTTTCAATGTACAAGCCGTTTCCACTGTAGTTAACCATTCGGGCTTTATAGATAATACCTTTCGAATCTTCCACCATAATGGGCGATTTAAAATCGGTGCGGCTATCAGATCTTTTTTCATAAAATCGAGTCATTGTTCGTCTCTTCTGGAGTAAAGATGTGTAAAGAAAACGATTGCGCAATTGAATGCAATCTTGTTATTCACCTAGTCATTTCGATTAATCTGAAATGTAAAAAGATAAAGATCAGAATATCAATGTGAAAGGAGCAAGACATATGCCAAAATATGAAGACAAGGGAATATTGAATATATACAGAAGGATAGGTAGATATTTACGGAATATACGGGATTCGAATGTATGGAAAGAAGTCGTTAAATTTGGGGTAAGCTTTTCATAATACTAAAGTGCTATATGGTTAATACTTAAGTATTATAGTAATAATGATGTAGTTAAAAATAACTAAATCGATACGATGGTGTAAATCACAGGGGGTGGTATCCTGCAACAGCAGATGATATCGTCCGGGCGCGTCTAAAGACCGATTTTACGATTTTGGCGTCTGTCAGCAATTCCACTGCGTCTGTCATTTGCAATAAAGGTATGTATTTTGCGCCGATCGGCCGTCGCAGAACGCCTTTCAACAATAGCGGTATCTGACGGCTTCTTTACGAGCGGTTTCTTGTCAGCCCTCAGGCGTTTATTTAATTCACGAATTTTTCTCATTTGATTTTACAAGAATCATCAAAAAGGCGCTGGTCTATTCCGTCATATACCATAAGAATCTTCTTTCCCTCCAACTCCTTCTTTCAATCCCGCCGTTCAAAAAATACCTGGTGCCGCACGATCTGCGCCGATCTTTTCCGGAGCGGCGGTCTGCTGCAGGGTGTTTCAAATGCGAATTCGTTTTTGATAGCAATTTTCTGTGTGGCAGGCGGCCTACTGTTTTTGTGTTCGGGTGGTGCATGTTTAATAAACTGTCTCCGCGCGCTAGTCTTGTGTTGTATGAAAATCTGAATGATCGGGTAACTTGGTTGTGAATCATTGTTGCGACCCCGCAGCAATTCTGGGGAAATTCAGTTCAGGACAATATAAAATTTTATACTGGCCTTGTCAATAATTATAATGATTTCAATAATATATGTAATGTTTTGCACATTCATATGAAATAAATTGCCACCATAGCAACCGGGTCAAGCGCTAAGGTTATAAATTAAATCATCATTTTGTAATTTGACATCCGTCATTTGATAACTATTCCTATATACCACATTGTGGCATATTGAATATGTAGCCTCAAAGTCAATTGGGGCTTCTTTTTTAAGGTTCATTGAGATTTAATTCGTAATTTCGGGGAAAGGTGCAATCATGAATCAATATCGGTCTAATCCGTTAACGGTTTCTTTAGCGGCTGCGATTTTTCTGCTGACGACAGTTTCAGCGCTCGCTGATGTCGAGCGAATTTACGGCAGAGCGTTAAATGCAGACGGTGATCTCGTTTA
>DATFMK010000796.1:0-3571 GCA_035267005.1 Balneolales bacterium | reverse complement strand
AAGTAATAAAAATATCAAATAACACTTGCCAAAAAAAAAATTGGCCTTATTTTCTTTGTGTCGTTATTCATAAAAACACAAATGAAATATCGTCTATAGCCGATAAACGGCAATCTCGTTTAACTAACGTAAAAAATCGCCTTAAGGTATGAATGCACCACAAAAATTTCTTGTGTTTGGTCCGGTCGATACTTTAAAACGTCTGGGACATACACTTCTCGATGATATAAAACCAAAATATCAATACCAATTCACAAATTATGAACACGAGCTGGAAATCCTGGTTGCGGTATTCGAAGAATATCAGCGGCAGCTTAACTCCAGTACAGCTCTGACCGTTATTTTTGAATTATCCGGAAAAAATCTGAAAATAGAAATGTTACCAACAGGGGGACGCATGGGATTTAGGGGGAGTTCTCTAAATGCTGAACAGCCGCTTCCTGATATGGTTACTGATTTTATTATGGATTTTGCAAAACGATTTGGATTGACGGTTCAGGAACTCAAAAACGATACGACTCAGGAAAAAGAATCCTAATTCTATGGCTAAAGTTCCAGAAGAGTGGAACGTTCTTTCCATGTTGGAATGGGGAACCGAATATTTTGAAGGAAAAGGAATTCCGAATCCCCGCTTAAGTATTGAGTGGCTTTTAGCAGATGTGCTGAAAATCAAACGGTTGGATTTATATTTACAATTCGACCGGCCATTGAGTTCAGAAGAACTGAAAGATATCAAATCCGGTATATTACGTCGGGCCCGGCATGAGCCTTTGCAGTATATTGTCGGGCATACCGATTTTATGAATGCACATATCAATGTTTCCCCGGATGTACTTGTACCGCGGCCCGAAACCGAGCAGCTTGTGGAAATCGTTTTGGAGCAAAATCAGAATGATTCTCAAAAACGCGTTCTGGACATCGGAACCGGTTCAGGGTGCATCGCTATCGCCTTAAAACAAGAACGTTCCTCTTGGCGGCTTTATGGGCTTGATATTAGCAATCAAGCGTTAAAGCTTGCCCGGGAAAACGCACAACTTAATGAGGTAGAGGTCGCTTTCTTTTCGGGAGATATTCAGCATCCAGAAAAAATCGAATTTCCAGAGGAGCCGTTTTTCGATATTATCGTTTCCAATCCACCCTATATCACTCCACAGGAGCGGTCTACCTTGGATCCGGAAGTTCGGGAATTCGAACCCGGTCGGGCACTTTTCCATAAGGATATCTTTACACTTTACCGGGATATCGCCACATTTGCTTTCGGTCATCTCAATCCGGGCGGAAGCCTATATCTTGAAATAAATGAAGCTTACGGTCAGGAACTCCAGCGCTTGTTTGATAATCAAAAATGGCAAACTGATTTAAAACAGGATTATGGGGGTAAAGACCGTTTTATTATATGCCATAAGGGCTTAGATAAGCTTAACTGATTGCATTTTATATCATTACCCCCTCTTACTTCAGAAGTCTTCCAGAGTTGTTAACAAAATGTGGAAAAGTCGTGGAAAACTTTTCTGAGGCGGCTCCTAAATGTAAAATGTGCCCCATATCGTATATTAAGGGAATATTAACAAACTTTAACACACACAAAAGATATACACATACTGTATTGTATATTGCTGCGCTCCAATAGGTTTTCCTGTTTATAAGAATGTGGATAACTTTGCATGCCGTGAGCAGAGTTTTTTTTGACATCTGTCAGATAAATTATCATTTTCACTTTTCCCACTACTGATGCGATGTATGTTATGTGGATAACTATTGGGGACGTTATTTTTTGAACTGTAATTATTAATTGAAAAATGCAAGAACTTTGGGTTGTTTTTTATAAAGCTGGTAGGAGGTATGAAAATTGAGTCTTGATAATGCAGATGTTGTCTGGCAAAATTGTTTGAATATTATTCGTGACAATATTAATTACCAGAAATTTAAATCGTGGTTTGAACCGATTAAGCCCTTAAAAATTGAAGAACAGACGCTGACGATTCAGGTACCATCCCAATTTTGGTACGAATGGCTGGAAGAACATTACTATAATATGTTGCGATCGGCTATTAATAAAGTCTTAGGGGAAGAGGGTAAATTGGAGTATTCGGTAGTTTTGGAAAAATCGAACAGTAAAGTCGATAGCCGTTCGGTACGCTTGCCTCAGCAGCCTACCCCACCGGTACATGCACAGGAAGTAAACGGATATCCCGATTACAAACCCGGGCAGATTCAGAATCCTTTTGTGATTCCGGGGTTGAGAAAAACCAAAATCAATTCGAATCTGAATCAGAATTATGTCTTTGAACGATTTATTGAAGGAGATTGTAACCGATTGGCCCGAAGTGCCGCTTTGGCTATTGCTGAAAGTCCGGGGAATAATTCCTTCAATCCTTTTTTTGTTTATGGGGGAGTAGGTCTGGGTAAAACACATCTCGCGCAGAGCGTCGGAAATAAGATAAAAATGGATTTTGGCGACGAGAAATCGGTGCTGTACCTTTCTTCTGAAAGTTTCACCAACGATTTTGTGCATGCCATCCGAAATAACCGCGCCAGCGAGTTCTCAATGTTTTATCGAAATATCGATGTTTTGATTGTTGATGATATTCAGTTTTTCAGTGGTAAGGAAAAAACGCAGGAGGAGTTCTTCCATATCTTTAATTCCCTGCACCAGGATGGGAAACAGATTATCCTGAGCAGCGACCGGGCACCCAAAGATATCCCGGATATTGAGGAGCGGTTGATTTCCCGCTTTAACTGGGGATTGAGCGCCGACCTTCAGATGCCGGATTATGAAACACGGTACGCCATCCTGGAACGGAAAGCGAACGACAACGGCGTTGAGTTTGAACCCGATATCCTTGAGTTTATCGCACGAAATTTTAAATCGAGCATTCGTGATTTGGAAGGAGCCATCATCAAATTACTCGCAGCTTCATCATTACAGGGAATCGATCAGATCGACCTGACTATGGCCAAGAGGATTCTCAAAGATATGATCAAGGAATCGAGTGTCAATATTTCTATTGAAAGTATTCAGAATTATGTGAGCGAATACTTCGGCATGGATCCCAATAAACTGCGCGATAAAACCCGGAAACAGGAAATTGTCGAAGCACGTCAGATTGCGATGTACTTATCCAAAAAACTGACGAAATCGAGTTTGAAAACGATTGGTCTGCATTTTGGTGGACGAGATCATTCCACGGTAATACACTCTATTTCATCTGTGGAAGATCGTTTGAAAACCAGCTCGAAGCATCAGCAAATACTTAAGGATATTCAGCATCAGATCGAACTGACAAGTTTGTGATTTACAGAGCGGGGATTGATTAAAATGTCTGAAGATGTCATTGTTGCCCTCGGTTCCAATGTGGGCAACAGATATCAGAATCTTGTGGATGCCAAAACGTTTCTCACGCAGCTGTCCTCAAAAAAGGTTCTCTCCTCTTCGATTTATGAGTCGGAACCGATTGGTCCGTCGGATCGCCGCTATTTTAATGCGGTGATTATCATGCATACCGATGTGGACCCTTTTGTCCTCTTGCGTAAATTCAAAGAATACGAATCAAACTGCGGACGCGATTTA
>DATFMK010000795.1:0-5089 GCA_035267005.1 Balneolales bacterium | reverse complement strand
GGTCGATTCTATCCTTCAGAAAGCTAATCATACCCATTCGATGAAGCTTCTTAGTGAAAGGCCGATGCTTCTCAATCAAAGTGCGGTTAAGGATTTGGGATTAAACCATCCGGTTGGTAAACGCCTGGATTATAATGGGCTGCAGGGAACGGTCATCGGAGTTGTTAAAAATTTTAACGGATTATCACTGTACAAATACGTCAGTCCATTGGCTATTTACGGACATCCCGTTACGACAAAATCAAGTAATTTTGGATATTTATTCATACGAATAAAACCGGGCACTGTGAAACAAACGCTGACTTATATTCATAAATGGTGGAAGAAATATTTTCCGGGTTTGGCGTTTAATTATTCTTTTTTGGACCAGTACATCAACAAACAGTATAATTCGGCCAAACAAATGACTGATTTGGTAATTGCTTTTACGATCCTGGCCTTTCTGATCTCTTGTCTCGGATTATTCGGACTCGTTCTCTTCGATACGGAACAGCGCACCAAAGAAATCGCCATCCGTAAAGTTTTTGGGGCATCCTTAAAAGATATCCTGCAACTGATTAACAAGAATTTTGTATTGCTTGTATTGGTCGCCAATATCATTGCCGGTCCCATTGCCTGGTTCCTGATTCGCAAATGGCTCGATAATTTTGCTTACCGGATAAATATGACGTTTCTACCATTCATTTTAGCGATTATGATATCACTTTTCATGACCATACTTACTGTCAGCCTCCAAACCTGGCGGACAGCTAGGGCAAATCCGGCAGAAAAACTTAAGGATCAATGAGCAATGAGTAATGAGTAATTAGTAATTAAAAATTGTCGGTGGTTGGTTGTTAGTGGTTCGTTGTATCTCAACATACAACCAACTACTTACAACTAACAATGGTTTAAATGATGAAAGAAAATATAATTCTGAATAAGTCTTATGATTTTGCTATTCGTGTAATTAGGATGTATCAGCATCTTACAAAGGGAAAGAAAGAATTTGTGTTGTCTAAACAAGTGTTAAGAAGTGGTACATCCATCGGGGCAAACGTAGAAGAGGCGATAGGCGGAAGTTCAAAAAAGGATTTTCTTAATAAAATGAAAATTGCCTACAAAGAAGCCAGAGAAACATCGTATTGGTTGCGATTACTGAAGGATACCGATTTTATAAATCAAAAAGCATTTGATTCAATTCATAACGACTGCGAAGAGTTATTGAAATTGCTCTATACCATCATAAAAAGCACTAAACCCTAATTATTCATTATTCATTACTAATTACTAATTGCATATGATTCGGATGTATCAGCATCTTACAAAGGGAAAGAAAGAATTTGTGTTGTCTAAACAAGTGTTAAGAAGTGGTAAATCCATCGGGGCAAACGTAGAAGAGGCGATAGGCGGAAGTTCAAAGAAGGATTTTCTTAATAAAATGAAAATTGCCTATAAAGAAGCCCGCGAAACTTCATATTGGCTACGGCTACTGAGAGATACCGATTTTATCAATAAAAAGGCTTTCGATTCTATTCATAATGACTGCGAAGAGTTGTTAAAATTGCTCTATACCATCATCAAAAGCTCAGAACCCTAATTGTTCATTACTCATTATTAATTACTAATTGCACATGATTTCAATCAAAAACATCTTCAAAACCTACCGCAACGGACTCAACTATTCCCATATTTTGCGGGATGTGAGTTTGCAAATTGATGAAGGAGAATTCGTCTCCATTCAGGGTCCGTCAGGTGCGGGGAAAACAACGTTATTGAATATTCTTGGAATGATCGACGAACCATCCGAAGGAGAATATTATTTCCGGGATGAGCCGGTTCATAAACTCAGTGAGAAACGACGAACCCAGCTTCACCGGCAATTTATCGGTTTTGTATTTCAGGCGTATCATCTCATCGATGATTTGACGGTTTACGAGAATCTGGAAATGCCGTTGCTTTACAAAAAAGTGAAATCATCGGAAAGGAAAAGTCAGGTTGCCGATATGCTGGACCGGTTTGGTATTGTTGCCAAAAAAGATCTCTTCCCCAGTCAGTTATCCGGCGGTCAGCAACAATTGATCGGAATTGCCAGGGCTCTCATCATTCAGCCAAGACTGATATTGGCCGACGAACCCACCGGTAATCTTCAATCCAGACAAGGAGAGCAAATCATGGATACGTTGAAACAGCTCAATCAGGAAGAAGGAGTAACGATCATACAGGTCACCCATTCCGAGAAATTTGCAGAATATGGCAACAGGATTATTATGCTGGAAGACGGACGAGTGTTGGAAGACAAGTCTACGGTTAACAGTGAGCAATAACCCGAATTATTCACGTAACCCATAATTGGTGGATAATCCGGGTTAAAGAACAATTTATTGTTGGTGACTGGTTGTAAGTGATTGTTCGTTTTAGTATCTACAAATAACAATTAACAACCGATATTCTTACTTCTTTATACACTAATATTGATCTTTGTGCTAAAAAATTATTTCAAGCAAAACAAAATTTTTAAAACCCTAAATATCATTGGCTTAGCGGTTGTTTTGACCGCGGTCTTGTTCATTTATTTATTTTTAAACAGGGAATTCAGTTTTGATCGTTTTAACCGGAATGCTGACCGGATTTATAGCGTGACGGAACGAATGACCTCTGGTAAAAATCACAGAGATATTGCGATGGCGCCCGCTCCTCTTGGACCCATTTTAAAGAAAAAGGTGTCCTCTATCGAAAATTTTGCTCAATTATATCCTGTAAGGGCAACGTTTAAAAAGTTCCTGATCAGAATACAAAAAAAAAGTGATTTTGTATCGGATGTCTATTATGCCACCCCTTCCCTGTTTCAAATCTTTTCAATCCCATTAATTTATGGTGATCCTGCTACCGGACTTACCAAACCTGAAACTGTTTTTATCTCTCAAAAGGTATCTCATAAGTTTTTTGGGAATAGTAATCCAATTGGGAAAAATCTGGTTTTAAATAATCGGCAATCGTACAAAATTACCGGCGTTTTCAAAAATTTACCATCCAACTCAAGTTTACAATTACAGGTTGTTCTATCCGATGCTTCCCTATCCTATTCAGTAAAAAATTATTGGAATAATCGTTCCTACCTTTTTTTGTTATTAAAAAAGCACAGTGATATACAAAATGTGCAGAAACAAATCCGGAAAATAGCTAAACCCCATTTGAGAAAGCGATATGTTAATATTACCTCCTCGGTTTCACTAATGCCGCTGCACAAAATCCATTTACATTCCGGAAATTTACTAATGAAATTGTCTAATCCGGGTGAACTGCGCTTTGTAATATTTTTTGCCGGTGTCGCTATTTTTCTGCTGCTGATAGGATTACTCAATTACCTGTTAATAAGCACCACTCAAATTAATAAGCATAATGAACCTAATACAGATGATTCAAAAAGGACAAATGTCTTTTCCAAATATTTGGTTATCACCGGCTTTGATATTCTGATTGCTTTGATTATAGCCATTTTAATAACGGTATTTTTACTTCCTGAATTTAATTATCTGACCGACCATTCATTATCCATATCAGGATTATTTACGGGATTCGGATTCCTAACCATCATTGCAATTTGGGTAGTGCTCAGTGTTATTTCAGCTTTGGTTATCATGCGTATCCGGATATCACAAAAACAGCTTAATAGAAAGCAGAAGGGCTTATTAAGAAGCATCTTTGTTATTTTCGAAATAGGAACGAGTGTAGCACTGATTATCTGTACACTCATTTTTCATCATCAGATGAAATTTATTCATGCTTCGTATCCGACTACTCCCAAAAGTGAAGTATTGATTATTCCGAGACATGGCAGTATTACCAACTCCTATCCGGATTTTAAATCGGAATTACTAACTGATGCGAATATACAGCACATAACGACCACTTCCTTCACACCCGGTACACCCGATATGGGAGTTATCATCGGTCCCAAAGAAATTCAGAATACGACACTTAAGAAAAAGGTTCACGTCCCGCTTTTCCCAAGTGATAACAGTTTCGTCAAAACATTTGATCTGAAAATCATCAAGGGTCGCGATTTTTCTTCCGGTGATCCACTACAACCGGATCAAACCATTTTGGTAAATGAAGCCGCTGTAAAAAAATTCGGGTGGAAACATCCCATTGGCAAGCATGTTAAGATGTTCGGTAAATCTCATGACGTTATTGGAGTCGTAAACAATTTTCACTTCTCTTCTCTCAGACAGTCCGTTTCTCCACTGATTATACTTTGGGTAAATAAACCATCTTACTTTGTTGCCATCCGGATTAATAAAAAGGATGCCCAGCAAACCATTAATCATATTCGGGAAATTTGGAACGATTTTTCGTCGAATATACCAATGGAATATTCGACTCTGAAACAACATTTTAATCAATTATATCAGTTCGACCGGGTTCTCAGCCACCTCTTTTATATGTTCGCTTTTATCATGACATTCATTGCATTCATTGGGATATTTGGTCTCTCTGCCTTTTTTATCAATCAGAATATTCTCACTTCGAAATCATTATCTGAAGAATTTAAAAATAATCTTCTTTCCAAATTTTTGACGTTAACCGGCATTAGCTTCCTTATCGGTATTCCTGTTGGCTGGTTTATATCAGATCAATGGCTGCAAAATTTTGCTTATCGAATTCACATACACATTGGAGCTTTTTTATTAGCTGCCGTTTTTGAATTGATCCTCATACTGATACCTGTCGCACTGAGTTCTATAACATTAAATTCGAAAAAAATAACTTAGCCTATTCGTTCTGAATGATTCAGAAATAATTTCTCCATTTCGTTACTTTACATCGATGCAAAAGGAATATTTTTATCGGAAAATTAATTTTGTTCTCTGTTCACATACCATATTTTGATCTTAGGCAGGAACAGGACAACAATCCCCATACCAATACTAATTCCCATCAAAAAACCCAGTACAAAATCCGGCAGATGATAAAATTGATTTAACCCGGATTATTCACCAAGAAATTTTGTCGTGATCAAGGCGAAGTTAGAAATGCGAAAGAAGCGTACATTGGTACGTTGATTAAGCATTTTTAATTTCAACGCAGAGCACGGGAAAATTTCGCA
>DATFMK010000794.1:0-5321 GCA_035267005.1 Balneolales bacterium | reverse complement strand
TATCTTTTCTAAGATATAAATGATAACTCGTTGCCATGTTGCACCTCTTTTCATTAATTGGTACAACAAAGGTACAACATTTTTTTGTTTTCCTCTCATAAATAATATGAAAATATCACAATAATACATTGTTCAATAAGTATTTACAGATATTTAGTACATTTTAATAGGATAGCATATGAACCATATAGTAGTCCCACCTTCGGCACAATATAAAGGGTTAATTTATTACAAGATAATGAATTAGCCCTTTTTTTATATTACAGATAAATATGGATTCTACTCTAATTATTCACGTAACCAATAAGAATCAATACATATCATATTGTAAATAAAGTTACTTATAAAAAATAAACCAATCATCGATTTCGAGGTCACTTAAAAAAGCTGTGAAATTTGAGCTTTTCTGGTTTGTTCGGTTCGATAACTATAATTATGTCTAATAATTTCAGCCCGAGCTTCTTGTGTTAATAACACATGAATTGGACTTAAGGAATTTCTATAAATGGTGTCTTAAATATTATGAAGATAGACCATTTAACATAGACACCCTTAAGCATTTATAAAAATAATATTTATAGATATGAAATCTTAATGCGGGCCATTACACAACAACAGAAGAAAAAGCTCACACGCATATGGGGAATTTTTGAAGTGTAATTTAGCCGTAATAAATCTGAATTTGTATCGAAATGGAAAAATCCGGACGGAATACGTCCACTTTTGTGCGGGGCCTTATATAATCAAAATATTTTATCTCTAATTTTTGAAAATATATTTACACTATCTCCTTTTTTTTGAAAAAAAAATAAAACAGAAGGCATAATCACAATATAGACCTAAATAGTTGGCACTAATTATTTGTCTGTTAAGAGTACGGGAAAACGGAATAGCTGTTACTGAAATAAAAAAAGCTCCGGCATTGACCAGAGCTCTTCAATATAAAATGTAATACGTTGAGTCTATTTGTAATCCAAGCTCATTACGTTAATTGCGCTTTTGCCTTTAGGAGTATCTTCAACGTCAAATTCTACAGCTTCACCATCTTCTAATCCTTGGTTATAGCCTAGATTCTCAACATTATTTCTGTGTACGAAAATGTCTTTTCCTCCATCATCGGGAGCAATAAATCCAAATCCTTTTTTTATATTGAAAAATTTTATTTTGCCTTGTTGTGACATATAGTATTGATTTTATGAACCTGTTGGTATCGTTTCGTGAAAGGAGTTGGGTTAACGCGTCATTCCAAAAAAGTTAACTTATCAGGTAAGTAATTAAATATAACAATTTGATACATGATAACATTAATTATTCAATAATCCAATTTAAATTACAATTGATAGTGATTTCCCATACGATATAAGGTTATAGTTGGAATTTCTAAATATTAATCCGGATTATTCACCAAGAAATTTTGTCATGATCAAGGCGAATTTCAAAATGCGCATGAAATGTACAAGGTGCCTTGATTAAGTATTTTTAAATTCAACACAGAGCACGGCCAAATTTCGCAGCTTTTTTAGCGTCTTCAAAATCGAGGATCGGTTTATTTTTTTATCATTTATTTAATTTACAATAAGGTTTGTATTACTTCTTATTGGTTACGTGAATAATTCGGGTTAACCCCTTATGTAATTTTAAACTCGGAGTCTGTCCTGGTCTTATTATTGAATAACATTGAAATAGGATACAAATAATGTCAAATAAGTCATTTTCGCATATCACTTTCTTTTATACATTTACATCGGCTGCCAAGCGATCATTTTCCATTCTGCCAGCTTTTGTAGGATTAATTTTTGCTCTTGTTTTTTTCTCTTGCAGTAATGCCCAAACAACCGGTAAATCTCCCAAAAACGGAGAATGGATTGGAACATGGGGTGCGTCACAACAGTTGGTTGAACCACGCAATATGCCACCCAAACCGGGACTGGCTAACAACACCCTTCGCCAAGTCGTCCATGTCACGCTCGGCGGGAACCGTCTGAGGGTAAAATTTTCCAATAAATTTAGCACAACGCCTCTCACTCTCAAAGCGGTGCATATTGCTATTACGGCTGACAGCAGCGCCATTATACCGGGTACCGACAAGGCTTTAACTTTCAATGGGAAATCGGAGGTTATCATTCCGGCTGAAAAAGCAGTCATGTCAGATCCTATCCCATTCAAACTGAAACCGTTAAGTAATGTGACAGTTTCTATTCATTATGGTCATGTATCGCCGAATGTAACAGGACATCCGGGCTCGCGTGAAACGTCCTTTCTGGTAACCGGTAACGAGGTCTCTGCAACAAACATTACCAGTGGAGCACGTATGAATCACTGGTACACCATCGAACGTATTGATGTTGTAGCTCCTAAATCCGCCGCAAGCATTATTGCGCTTGGTAATTCTATTACAGACGGACATGCTTCCGGTACTAATAAAAATGGTCGGTGGACCGATGATCTTGCCCGCCGTCTGCATGCGAATCCCGATACCAAAGACATTTCTGTTCTGAATGAAGGAATTGGCGGGAATTGTATCCTTCACGGTTGTCTGGGTCCCACGGCATTGAGTCGTTTTGACCGTGATGTGCTAAATGAGCCTAAGGTGAAATGGCTTATCATACTGGAAGGAATAAATGATATTGGCGGAGCACACGGAGTTAAGGCATCGCGTATTATAGCAGACCGTCTGATTGATTCGTATAAATGGATGATCAAGGCTGCTCATGCTCATGGCATCAAAGTTTATGGTGGTACTATGACTCCTTTTGCCGGTTCATTCTATGATAAACCGGGACACATAGCAGCCTGGAAAAAAGTTAATAAATGGATACGGAATAGCGGTCGGTTTGATGCCGTTATTCATTTCGATGCAGCCATGAAAGATCCGGCACATCCACTACATCTCATCCCAAAAGATGATTCAGGGGATCATCTTCACCCCAACCCAGCCGGATATCGTAAGATGGCAAAAGCGATCAACCTAAAACTTTTTGAATAAGATTAAATAACGTAAGTACGGGTTAAAAATCCATTTAGAACTATATTTTGAGATGAATATGTTACTTTGAAGATTTCTCTCTTCGTTCGAAATGACGCTCATGTAAGCGCAAAAGCCCTTATTAATAACACCAAAATATCACCAACGTCATACTCGCCCACGATCGGGTATCCATAAAAACGCTTTAAAACCCCAAAACCAGAATGGAATACAAGCATATTAAAGCCAAAAAGCATGAATTTCCTCTCCTGGGATAACTTGTCCCGAATACTTTCGGGAGGTGTAGGAGTGGGTTATCGATTTAAAGCCTCAAAACGCTCCAACTGTCAGAACCGGGATTTTAGGGATGAAAGGATTACCGGGATTTTTTTTAAAACGCAAGCAGTGTCATTGCGAGGAAGGAACGAATGTGACTGGACTAGGTGACAAAGGAATCCCGACGAATGTCGGGGCAATCTCCTAGCGGTGTTAAAACCATAAGCTACAACAACGGCAGGGGGTTACCACGCTTGGCATTCAGAAACGTGATTGGTGGATGGAGGTGTTTGTTGCCGGTTGGCACACTTTTCTTACCCCCTTCCGTTCTCCTTATTCATAGGGAGAAAGTTTGCTACGAGGTGTTTAAAGGTATCGTATTGGTTTATCGTTATTGGGCGTTTATTACGTTTTGCACCCCGTTCCCTGACGGGCGCTCATGTAAGTGCCAAAGCCCTTATTAATAACACCAAAATATCACCAACGTCATACTCGACACCGATCGGGTATACATAAAAACGTGTTAAAACCTCAAAACCAGAATGGAATACAAACATATTAAAGCAAAAAAACGTGAATTTCCTCTCCTGGGATAACCCGAATTATTCACGTAAATAATAAAAATAGCACTTATAGTATTATTAATATATAATTTGTAAGTATTTAGTCATTACCCAAATTTGAGGAATCTAAAAAAGCTGCGAAATTTTCCCGTGCTCTGCGTTGAATTTAAAAATGCTTAATCAACGTACCAATGTACGCTTCTTACGCATTTCTAACTTCGCCTTGATCACGACAAAATTTCTTGGTGAATAATCCGGGTTAACGTGCTTGACCTTTCCTGTGATATAATAAAAATAATGAAACATGCGACAGCATAGTGTCACCCTGCTGACTCCATCTTTTCTTTTTCGCTTTTTTGGGGGAAAATGAGCGATACAACAATCGAAATAGTCAGAAGTGCTCCTATAATGAGAAGTGACCATTCAACGGGTACATGAACAAAGTTTTCAACCAGCATTTTTAATCCAACAAATATTAAGATGCCGGCTAAGCCATAATGCAGGTAATGGAACAGATCCATAATGCCTGCCAATGAAAAATATAGTGCTCGTAATCCGAGGATAGCAAATACATTAGAGCTGTATACGATGAAAATATCACGTGTAATGGCCAGAATAGCAGGAATGGAATCCATGGCAAAGATAACATCCGTGGTTTCGATCACAATTAGCACTACGAGTAGGGGAGTCGCTATATAAATACCGCGTTTTTTTATAATAAAATTGTCTTTTTGCAGGTGATGTGTGACAGGAAGAAATCTTCGTAATAATCGAATGACCGGATTCTTTTCAGGATGGACTTCCTTATCCTTTTCCATAGCCATTTTTATACCCGTGTAAAGCAGGAATGATCCAAATATATAAACGACCCAATGAAATTTGTTGATAAGAGCGACACCCGTTATTATAAAAAGAAACCGCATGATTAAAGCACCCAAAATCCCCCAATAAAGGACTTCATGCTGATATCGTTTGGGTATTCTAAAATATTTAAAAATGAGCAGGAACACGAAGATGTTATCCATGCTCAAAGATTTTTCAATCAAATATCCGGTAAAATAATGCAATCCAGCTTCCTTGCCCATGAAATGGTAGATCCCAAAGCCGAATACAACAGACAATGCAATCCACACAAATGTCCAGATCAGAGATTCTTTGATGGATACTTCGTGTGGTTTTTTATTAAAAACGAGCAGGTCGACCGCAAGCATCAATAATACAAAGATGTTGAATCCCACCCACAGCCAGATATCATGTGACATTAATTATAAAAACGGTTTCTGAATATGTTGACCTAAATTATGATGAATAGAATAAAATATAATATTAAAATAGCCATTTATTTTTAAGCAATTAAAATACCATTTTCAGTAGTCATCAATTCGCTGGGGATATTTGAAGTAATAGCGTTCTGAAAGGCTGTGATTACCTTCTTTTTTAAATAGAGTCGACCATATACTAAATGGATAGAACGTTCCGGAACCGGAGCTTTGAAGGGGCGTATCACAACATTTCTG
>DATFMK010000793.1:0-2093 GCA_035267005.1 Balneolales bacterium | reverse complement strand
TAACTTCCTGCGCACTTCCAAAACAGATGATGAAAAAAGCGTCAGGGAATCTTGTGTCTTTTCCACTACCACAAACAGCGCAAGGTGGTGGGGGTAGCACAAATCAGAGAGTAATTTTAGAATGTGATACAGGTTTTTTACCCCCGAATTGAGTTTATGAATTATTCAGGCTAAAATAATGGACAAAGGTTTTACAGGATAATCAGGCAATTTAATCGGTATGAGTTTAGCACCTAACTTTCGCAAAGTTTCGAGTGTTCTTTCATCGTGATCATAATTCGGGTCACTCTTTTTATTGAACAAGTTTTTAAGATATCCGATTCTGATGTTGCTTAATTTTTCATGTGCATTAAAATTGAACGGGAAATCAACAACACTGCGGTCCTTACCATCAGGACCATTAATGACATGAAATACGATTGCACAGTCTTGTACGTCACGGCATATAGGACCAACTTTATCCATGCTCCAGCTCAAAGCCATTACACCATATTTACTCACACGGCCAAAAGTCGGCCGTAAACCGGTATCGCCGCACCTTGTAGAGGGCGCCAAAATGGATCCCCAAGTCTCCGTACCTAATGAAAAAGCTACGAGTCCGGCAGAAGTAGCGGATGCCGGTCCAGCGGAGGAGCCGGAAGATCCCTGATGTAAATCCCATGGATTACGTGTCTTGCCGCCAAACCAGACATCACCCATTGCCAGTGCACCTGAAGTCAATTTTGCAATTAAAACCGCACCATCATTTTGCAGCCGCTTGACCACCGTAGCGGTAGTGTTGATTTTTTGGTGCTTATATGGACCAGCTCCCCATGTGGTTTGGTATCCTTTAACTGCCATCAGATCCTTAACACCGAATGGTATTCCCATTAATGGACCCTTATAATGTCCGGCGGCGATAGCTTCGTCCGCTTTCTTTGCCTCTTCAAGGGCCAGTTTTTTTGTAATTGTGATTACACAATGAAGAGTATCTCCGTATTTCTTCAGCCTATGCAAATAGAATTTTGTTAATTCTAATGAAGTGATTTGTCTGGTATGCAAGAGATAAGCGAGTTGGCTGATAGAATAGAAGGCCATTTTACTGCTGTCTTCAGGTATCGTAACATGTTTAGGTTTATTCCATCTAAGAGGATACTGTTTATGATTGAATTCCTTGCCGGCTGGTATAGGATTAAAAACCAAAGCAGGGGTTACGCTATCATTAAGATGCAACGCCTGAAGTGCTTTATAGGCACTTAAGTTTTGTTTTAGATTCCCAATCATGGAATCCCTTTCTGATTGTGTAAAATGTAATCCAAATAATTGCTGTGCCGCTTTGATGTTTTTAGTTGTGACGGGAGCATTTTGGGATTTTTGGGAACAGGATGATATCCCTGTTAATAAAGCGACTGATAAAAAGAGGTATAAAGACTTCCATGATTTCAACATAAACCCTCAGTATTCTATATTTATGAATGATGAATTAAAATAATTATAAAACTATAAGAAGACTATGTGAATCCGTTCTTTTGCCCATTATCTGCATTTTCGTGACTTCGAAATCCTTACATATGGCTAATATGCTGTAGTTCCGAAGTCGCTCAAGCTTTGATCTTGAACAAAGGGTCTGGTTTTGCATAGCCTTCTATAAATAGCGTGAATTCGATATCATTATAGACTTATTCTGTTTCATATCCACGGTTGGAAGATCTCTCACCCAAAAAGCGGATTCGAGATGACGCCTTTGAGTGATGTTTCTTAAAGATGAGCATCCTCTTCGTCCATTCGCGTCATTTCGACGGGAAGGAGAAATCTTCAAAGTAACATATTCATTTCAAGACGCTGTTTTGAGAAGATTTTTTTCGAACTCACGTTAAATACTAAGGAATAAAGTGAAATAAAAGGGACACAATGTTAAATACTAACTTTATTAGCTTTATCTATATTTTTAAAATCTCTCATCCAAAAACAGGGTTCGAGATGACGCCTTAACCCGAATTATTCACGTAACCAATATGAAGTAATACATATCATATTGTAAATAAAGTAACTTATAAAAAATAAACCGATCCTCGATTTTGAGGACGCTAAAAAAAGCTGCGAAATTTGGCCGT
>DATFMK010000792.1:0-13166 GCA_035267005.1 Balneolales bacterium | reverse complement strand
CCATACGATACTTTTAAACACCTCGTAACAAGCTTTCTCCCTATTAATAGGGAGAACGGAAGGGGGTAAGAAAAGCGTACCAACCGGCAACAAACACCTCCATCCACCAATCACGTTACCGGACGCCGAGCGTGGCAATTCCCTGCCGTAGTGTCTGACTTATGGCTTTAACACCGGTAGGAGCTTGCCCCGACATTCGTCGGGATTCCTTCGTCAACTCGTCCAGTCACATTCGTTCCTTCCTCGCAATGACACTTTTTGCGTTTTAAAAAAAATCCCAGTAATCCTTTAATCCCTAAAATCCCAATTCTGACAGTTGGAGCGTTTTAATGCTTCAAAGCAAAAAAGTCCTCGCCCCCCGGGGAGAACTTGTCCCGACCACTGCCGGGAGGATTTAGGTGAGGGGTGACGTTTTGGGGCTTTAACACGTGAACCCACTCCTACACCTCCCGAAAGTATTCGGGACAAGTTATCCCAAGAGAGGAAATTCATGCTTTTTGACTTTAATATGTTTGTATTCCATTCTGATTTTGAGGCTTTAATACGTTTTTATGGATACCTGATCGGTGTCGGGCATGATGTTGGTGATATTTTGGTGTTATTAATAAGGGCTTTTGCACTTACATGAGCGTCCTTCAGGGAACGGGGTGCAAAACGCAATAAACGCCCAAGAACAATAAACCAATACGATACTTTTAAACACCTCGTAGCAAGCTTTCTCCCTATGAATAGGGAGAACGGAAGGGGGTAAGAAAAGCGTGCCAACCGGCAACAAACACACCAAACCACCTATCATGCTTTGGGACGCAGAGCGTCCCGTTTCACATTGTAAAACATAACATTACAACGAGATAGGGTTGTGGCAATTCCCTGCCGTTGTGTCTGACTTGTCCCGGATTATTCACCAAGAAATTATGCAGTTGGTATTTTCTGGAGATATTAAGATTAATAGACTAACCCGAATCACAAAAAGCGGGTCTGTATTTCACTACAGACCCGCTGCGATAACATTAATACAATATCTTTTCAGGCAAGATTAACTCTTCCCTAATACTTATTTTATTTGATTTTTATCTGTTTACTGACCTTTTCTTCTGTTTTTTTCAGATCGATGTATAGAATACCATCTTTAAACTGGGCATCAATGCTATCTTTATCCACGTCATCACTTAAATCAAATGAACGGCTGAATTTACCATATCCGCTTTCCATTAAATGATATCGTTTATCTTTTTTCTCTTTTTCGAACTTACGTTCCCCGCTAATGGTTAATGTACGATCTTTCAAGTCCATTTTTATATCATCTTTATTAAGACCCGGCAGAGCAACTTCGATGTGATAACTATCGTTATCTTCACTGATATCTACATTTGGAATAAAGGTATCGCGATCTGTCCGGGCTAAGGCATCATTGAAAAATTCATCCAGAAAATCGCTGAATCGTGCATTCGGTAAATCCATAAATTCAGCAGGGGATACGGGAGAATATTTTGTGAGTTTCATAACAACCTCCTTTTTTAGTTCAAGGTTTATTTTCAATCATTCCACTATTAGTTATAACAAAACTCGTACCAATTTGATTTGAATTTCATTTTGTCAAACAGAATGACAAATTGAACAAATGCCGTCTGATATTTGGACATACCCTCTTTAAAAATGACATATTCTGTTTATTTCTGTCATATTCAGAATGACGTCGTTTTGAAGATTGGTTTCGGTTTTGAGATTCCTACTAAAAGTAGAAACCCATCTTCACCGACGTCATTCAGGACCCCGATCCGTAATCTCGTTTTACGTGTTTGGAGGGTAGTTTGACTTTCGGGCGGTTAGAAATTGCCTGGTCGTAAATTGCGTTTTTAAATGGTAATAACACTTTGGCTGAATTCTGAATTAAATTCAGAATGACGTCATTTTACTCCTCAACCTGAAATGAAATGCATTAAAAAATTCTAATAAAAACCTGACAGATTAATTAATCCGTCAGGTTTAATTTTTTTGAGAAGCAGGAATTTAAGTTAATCCCAGATTTTTCTTTTTCTCCTTTGCGATCAAAAAGGCCATTTCAAGACTTTGTTCGTAATTCAAACGGGGATCACAATAGGTTAAGTAATTTTTCTTGAGTCCGTCTTCGCTAAGACCATTGGCCCCACCAACACACTCGGTCACATTCTCACCGGTCAGTTCAAGATGCACACCACCGAGATTGGTGCCCTCTGCCCTGTGTACGGCAAAGGTTTGTCTTATTTCACTCAGTATATCATCAAAATCCCTGGTTTTTAGCTCATCATCCGTTGAGAATGTATTGCCATGCATAGGATCACAACTCCAGAGTACTTCATGACCGGCTTTTTCCACAGCATTTACAACTTTGGGCAATTCCTCACCAACGATATCTTTTCCAAAACGGGTTATGAGAGTAATTTTTCCGCTCTCTCGATTCGGATTTAACACTTCTATCAATTTGAGAAGTTCGTCAATATCATACGGTGGTCCTACTTTAATACCGATTGGATTTTCAAGACCTCGCAGATATTCGACATGTGCCCCATCCAGATTTCTTGTTCGATTTCCTAACCAGACCATATGAGCACTTAAATTATACCAGCCTCTTCGGTGAGGAACCTGACGTGTTTGTGCGGAATCGTAATACAGATTCAAAGCCTCATGCGAAGTATAAATATGAACTCTCTGAAGCGTTGTAAGTTCATTTGGAGAGATGGTTTCGACAAAAGTTATAGCTTTATTAATCGACCGCACCATAGCCATATATTCATCATAATATTTGTTGTCTTTCATAAAAGACAACTCCCAATAGCCGGGATAATGCAAGTCTGCAAAACCACCACCTTCACTGAGCGCACGGATAAAATTTATAGTCATGGACGCTTTTTGATATCCCTCAAGCAAACGCCGGGGATCTGCCTGACGAGCTTTTTTATCCGGTTCAAAACTATTAATCAGATCACCTCTGTAAATGGGTATTTCTTCTCCGTCAATAACTTCAGAATCTTTTGACCGGGGTTTAGCGTATTGTCCGGCAAGACGTCCAACCCGAATAACGGGCAAATTGGTTTCATGAATAAGAATCAGGCTCATTTGTAATAACACCTTCAATATATTCACAACCTGGGGAGAAGTTACGTTATCAAAACTCTCTGCACAATCACCACCCTGTAGGAGGAAGGCCTCGCCACGCGATGCACGAGCCAGTTTATCTTTTAAAGCCGCAATTTCCCAGGAAGTCACCAGAGGCGGATAACTTTTCAATTCCTCGAAGCACGCTTCCAAATTATTCTCATTGTTGTAATTGGGAAGTTGAATAACAGGATGATTTCTCCAGGAATTTGGACTCCAAATATCTGTTTTATCTACTTGCATTGTATTCTCACTAATTGAATCCTTAAAACCTTTTACTATTGACAGGCATGATGCTAAATAACCGAACGTTTCACTAAAACTTTTTTTTGTGAGCAATCCCGATATTTCAGGGTTGAATACGTATGTATCGTACCATTTTTAAAAAATGAACATCAAGATTTTAACATAACGCACGGTTAAGTTCTGCAACTTTTTTATTGCATCCTCAAAAACCAAAATTACAATACGAAACGTAAGCTAAGCATTATCAACAATATAATTAATATAAATAAGCATACTATTTATTATTTAAATTAAGCCTGTCAAGTGTCAACCAAAGACAATATAAATAACTATTCTTTTTAATACGTAACGAATATATCAACATATACCATAGTTTTTTAAATTTTAAAAATTTTGCCGATATTCAGAGCACTTCATTAGAAGGCTTTGCAAAACCAGGGATTTTGTTCAATATCAAAGCCTGAGCGACTTAGAAACCGCAGCACATTTACCCTATTCGAGGATTTCGAAGTCGCGAAAATGCAGCTATTGGGCAAAAGAACGGTTTTGTATAGCCTTCCATTACATAATTCATACGTTTTTAAGACGGTTTGTGTAACCAGTCCTGCTCATCGGTTCTTATACCCCACATATTCCAGAATCAATAACTGGAAACGATAACAAATAATTTTTGTTCAGTTAATTGATCTTTATTTATTCTCACAATTTTACTGAAATTTCCTTATTTTTATACTTTTGAAATAAACTAAAGAGACCTTTGTACGACTCAATAATTATTCGCGGCGCACGCGAACACAATCTCAGAAATATTGATGTCAATATTCCACGTGATCAGCTTGTTGTAATTACCGGACTGTCTGGCTCCGGTAAATCTTCGCTTGCTTTCGATACGATTTATGCCGAAGGACAACGACGTTTTATGGAGTCTCTATCGGCTTATGCCCGTCAGTTTCTCGGTATGATGGAGCGACCGGAGATAGATTTTATTGACGGACTCTCACCGGTCATCTCTATCGATCAGAAAACGACAAGCAGGAATCCACGTTCGACTGTTGGCACCGTTACGGAAATTTACGATTTTCTTCGCCTGCTCTACGCCCGGGTTGGTATCCCCTATTCCTATCTTACCGGGAACAGGATGGAGAAACAAACGACGGATCAAGTTGTCGAAAATATTCTGAAGATAGAGGATGGTACAAGAGCTTATTGCCTGGCACCGGTCGTTCGCGGAAGAAAAGGACATTACCGCGAATTGTTTGAACAAATTCAAAAACAGGGATTTGTCAGAGCACGCGTGGATGGTCATTTCGTGGAATTAGAAGAAGGAATGCAAATCGACCGGCATAAAATCCACAACATCGAAGTCGTGGTAGATCGCTTCGTGATATCCGAAAAGAGTAGCTCACGAATTGCCCAAAGTGTTCAGATGGCCCTTGAAATGGCAGACGGTACGGTCATCATCTGTATCCAAAAAGAAGATGGCCATTTAAAAGATCTCCTGTTTTCCCAAAAACTCTTTGACCCTGAAAGCGGATTGGCATATGAAGACCCGGCTCCCAATCTTTTCAGCTTTAACTCCCCTTACGGAGCTTGTCCGAAGTGTGATGGTCTGGGATATCAATACGATGTGGATCCCGATTTGGTCATCCCTAATAAAAAACTCAGCATCAATGAAGGAGCTATCCGTTTTCTGGGTCAGCCACGAAGCATTTTTATCTTCAAACAGATCAAATCTATTCTCGATCTATATGATCTCGATTTTGACACTCCTTTAATTGAATATCCTGAAGAGGTATTGGATATTCTGATTTATGGTGGCGGTGATAAAAAATTCGATGTGAGTTACGATTTCAATGATAATAGCGTCACCTATAAGCATAAATTCGAAGGATTAGCCACCATCATCCGTAAACAGTACAAAGGAAAAGGGAAAGCCAAACAGCGTGAGAAAGCCAGAGCCTTCATGAATAAGGTGGTCTGCAGTACCTGTCATGGCGGACGTTTGAACAAAGAGGCTCTCTCTTACAAGATCGACGAATATTCCATCGATCAAATGGTTTCCATGGATATCATGAGTCTTCGTGAAAATCTCACCAAGTTGAATCTGACGGAACGTCAGCGATTGATTGGAAGTCAGGTATTGAAAGAAATTCGTGATCGACTGGACTTCCTGATAAATGTCGGTTTACACTATTTAAGCTTAGACCGGGAAGCACAAACCTTATCCGGCGGCGAAGCACAGCGTATTCGTTTAGCGACTCAAATTGGGACACAACTGGTCGGAGTCTTGTATATTTTGGATGAACCCAGTATCGGATTACATCAGCGGGACAATCTGAAATTAATACATTCGCTGGAGACCCTGCGCGATCTTGGTAACAGTGTTCTCGTCGTGGAACATGATCGAGAAACCATCGAACACGCTGATTATGTAATTGATATGGGACCCGGTGCCGGAATCAACGGTGGTTATGTTGTTACCCAGGGAAAACCCGAAGAATTGGATCCAAATTCGATGACAGCCCGTTTTTTAAGTGATGAATCCGTCATCCCCATACCCGAGAAAAGCAGAGACGGGAATGGGAAATCCATCACATTACGAGGCGCCAGAGGTCACAATCTGAAAAATGCAGATTTTGAGCTTCCCCTCGGTAAATTCATTTGTGTGACAGGAGTGAGTGGTAGTGGCAAGAGTTCGCTGATTAATCAAACATTAGTTCCCATACTAACATCCTACTTTTATAAATCAAAGGCTGCGGCACTTCCTTACGATGATATCGAAGAAATTGACAACATCGATAAAATCATATCAATAGATCAGAGTCCGATAGGTCGCACACCGCGTTCAAATCCTGGAACTTACACCAAGGTTTTTGATTATATCCGTCAATTATTTGCTGAATTACCAGAAGCCAAAATTCGCGGATACAGTCAGGGACGTTTCTCCTTCAATGTTAAAGGTGGGCGGTGTGAAGCCTGTAAAGGAGATGGCCTGCGTAAAATTGAGATGAACTTTCTGCCCGATGTCTATGTCACTTGCGAAACTTGTAATGGTCGTCGTTATAACCGGGAAACCCTTGAAATTTATTATAAAGGGAAAAACATTGCCGATGTGCTCGATATGTCTATTAAAGAGGCCCTCGAATTTTTTGATGCGGTTCCCCGAATAAAACGCGTTTTGGAAACACTCAATTCAGTAGGTTTGGGCTATCTGACGATCGGACAGAGTAGTACCACCTTATCCGGTGGTGAGGCACAGCGTATTAAATTAGCAAAAGAATTGTCAAAAGTAAGTACCGGCGATACACTATATGTCATGGATGAACCAACCACAGGGCTTCATTTCCAGGATGTTAAGATGCTTGTGGATGTCATTCAGCAATTGGTGAGCAAGGGAAATACCGTAATCGTTATCGAACACAATATGGATCTGATCAAAGCCGCAGACTGGATTATTGACATGGGGCCGGAAGGTGGACGCAAGGGTGGTTATATCATCGCGGAAGGAACACCAATGTCACTAGCTTCCAAAGAGAATAGTTATACCGGACAGTATTTGAAAAAAGAATTTGACCGGGTTAACACTAAAGCATCGGTAGATAACAGTTGAACCTCCCCTTTTGAATTTATTTATTGCAAATATTGAATATAAATAAGAGAATCCTTGTCGATTGACAACAAAGTCGTTATTTTGTCGCGGTGTCATTTTTCAGAAAACATATTATCAAAATAGGCGTCATTCTGCTGCTGCAACTCGGATTCATGATTTGTTTGTTTCCGACTCAGCAACGCCATCGAACTACGCGTACTTTTACCAATTGGCTGTCAAGCTATTTGAAAGGAAAGAAGAATGACACTGTAAAAAAGAAAGTTGAAAACCTGGGAGTGGACTCAGGCGAAATCTCCCAGTTGATGGTCAAAGCTTCTGAGCTGATCAGTAAGAATGCCGACCGATTCAATATTCCTCTGAAGAATAAGAAACCGTCAGAAAAAGATGTTTATAAAGTTCTACTTGTAGAGTGGAATATTTATCATCAATCAACAACGACAGGAAATGCGGTATCGGTTGAACAGTCTAAAAATCAGCTTTTTTACAATACTGAAAAAGGGCCTCATTCACCACGTACAGCCACTATTCCTCCTTCTTCAGATCATTATGCCACAAGGAATATTGAAATCAATACTTCCCCTTCCTCATTTAAACCTCACTCCGCAATTCCGTTAATTGGGGGAATTGCCATTGGTGCTCCATAGACTTATCCATTCTTATCTTAAACAAATTTTGGAATAAATATGCGTACTCAAAACGCTATGCTGGGTATCGGATAATTTATTGTTTTTATTACAAAATTCACTTTTAATAACTCCATTATGGGGTATCATTATATCATTAATAATCAAATTTTAATCGGAATCTATGAAAGGTAACGGAACTAAAATCGGATTCACCATTGCGTTTCTGGTAATTTCGGTCTATTACCTGCAGTTTTCAATCCGGTATTGGATATTAACCGGTCGTGAAAAAAATCTGCAAGGACAAGCGAAAACAGAATATGTTCAAAAACACCAGAAACAGATTGATAACCTTCGCCCTAAAATTTTAAATTTAGGTCTTGACCTTCAGGGCGGGATGCATGTAACGCTTCAGTTACAAACTCAACAATTACTTAAAGACCTGGCTAAAGAACGGGCCGATTCTACATTGAATCATGCATTGGATATCGCAGCCGCTAAAGCCAGAAAAAATAATACCGATGTGGTCGACGAATTCGTTCAGACGTTCGAAACCCGTGATCCTAATGCGAGACTGAGCCGTTATTATCGTTCGGAAGCGGATAACATTACTCGCCGTTCTTCTAATGCGGATGTTGTTAAATATCTTCAGAAACAACGAAACTCGGCAGTTAAGCGGGCTATTCAAATTATCCGGACAAGGATCGACCGTTTTGGTGTAAACGAGCCATCTATTGTTAAACAAGGACAAAACAGAATTGCGGTTGAGCTGCCGGGCGTTAAAGATGAGGAGCGTGTTCGTAACCTTTTGAAAGGAACGGCACGACTCGAATTTCGTCTCTGTGCGGATCCACAGGAATTACAAACTTCCCTCAAAAAAATAGTCAGTTATTATAATAACGCCGACACAACAGCCAAGGTGGATACCTCAGCTCAGCAAGCCTCGAAAAATAACCCTTTATTAAAGGTTATGGTACCGGAGGGTCGCTCGGTAGTTTTCGGAGCAGCAACTGCAGCCGACAGTGCCATGGTCGATTCTCTGCTGGGGCAACCCGCCGTTCGCCAAATGCTCCCTCGGGATGTAACCTTATTGTGGACTGCCAAACCAGGATTTACAGGTCAGAACGGGAAAAAATATTTCAACTTGATTGGTGTTAAAAAGCAGGTGGAATTAAATGGTGACGTGATTGTCGAAGCGCGTCCGACATTCGACCGATACACCAATCAGCCTGAAGTATCGATGACCATGAACCGGGAAGGAGCAAGAAAGTGGGCTCGTATAACCGGTGCTAACATCGGCAAACCGATTGCTATCATCCTCGATGGTTATGTATACACCTATCCCAACGTTCAGACCAAAATATCGGATGGACGATCGTCCATCACTGGTCTGGGAAGTGTTCAAGAATCCCAAGACCTTGTAAATATTCTGATGTCAGGTGCCCTGCCGGCACCGCTCGATATCGTACAGGTACGAACGGTTGGTCCTACATTGGGTCAGGCTTCTATCCATTCCGGATTTTCATCCACCATAATCGGATTGATCATCGTTGCGTTGTTTATGATTGCTTACTATAACAAAGGCGGTGGCATAGCTGATATGGCGCTCATATTCAACATGATATTCATCCTTGGTATACTGGCTGCATTTAAAGCCACCCTTACCCTGCCCGGTATTGCCGGTATCGTATTAACCATTGGTATGGCGGTAGATGCCAACGTACTAATATTTGAGCGTGTACGTGAAGAACAAGCCGTCGGTAAGAGTATGAGGGCAGCTATTGATAGTGGATACTCAAACGCCATGAGTGCTATCCTCGACTCTAACATCACGACATTCTTAACGGGTGTGATCCTTTATAGTTTCGGTGTCGGTCCTATCAAAGGTTTCGCCGTAACATTAATGGCAGGTATCGTATCATCTCTCTTTACTGCTATCGTGATTACAAGGATAGTAGTCGATTACATGACGAGAGATAAAAATGCAGTCGTAAACTTTGGTTAATCCAGGAATTTTAAGTTAGTAGTTAAACATTATGAGAATATTCGAAAATGCTAATTATCCAATGATTGACATACGTATGATTACGTATGCCATATCCGGATCACTAATATTGATTTCCATTATTGCAATCATGGTTCGTGGTCTTCAGTTCGGTATCGATTTCAAGGGTGGTAAAGAATACATCATACAATTCGAAAAACCTGTTACCGTAACGCAAACACGTTCTGTACTTACCAAAACACTTGGCAAAGAGCCCTTGGTCAAACGGTTTGGTTCCCCTCAGGATTTGCTTATCCGTACGGATGCTTCGGGTGACGAGGCTGTTGTTCAAAAACAGATCTTATCCTCACTGAAACAGGCTTATCCGGGAAATCAGGCTCAGGTTCTAAAAAAGGATATCGTCGGACCACGATTCGCGGAAAGTATAAAACTTGCGGCTATTTATTCTGTTTTAACTTCAATAGTCGTAATTTTCCTCTATATTTTAATACGGTTTCGAAAATGGACCTATTCGGCGGGGGCTATCATCGCGTTGATACACGATGTGACCATTACGCTAGGCTTTTTTACCATTTTCAATAAATTACTACCTTTCAATATGGATATAAACGAGTCGCTAATAGCGGCGTTTCTGACTATTGTGGGTTATTCCATCAACGATACGGTGGTGGTGTACGACCGGATCAGAGAAAATTTAAATATTTTTAAAACTGATCCCTTTGAAAAAACCGTAAATAAAAGTATTAATGATACATTGAGTAGAACAATAATTACCTCTGGCACTACCTTGTTTGTAGTGATAGTGCTATTTATCTTTGGAGGACAGGTCCTTAAAGGCTTGTCACTTGCCTTGATTATTGGTATTACAGTTGGTACATATAGTTCTATATTCATTGCTAGTGCACTCGTTGTTGATTTTCAAAAGCGAGTGGTGAAATCGGCAAAAAAAGTAATAAGTAAGTAATTAACAGTATTTTTTAATAACAGGGGATAATATGAATTTTAAAGTCAAAGAACATTATAATTGCATTGTCATTGAATTTAAGGGTAATGTAATGGGTGGACCCGATGCTGTAAGGTTGAATGAGAAACTTCATGAATTGATCGACGAAGGCAAAAAAAATGTTGTAGCCGATTTAAGCAGAGTTAAGTTTATGAACTCATCCGGACTCGGAATGCTCATCGGAGCCCTCACGACCATGCGTAATGCAGGCGGCGATATGCGTATCGCTAATGCTACGGATAAAATCGAGAGCTTATTAGTAATCACCAAACTGATCACGGTATTTCAACATTTCAGATCAGTAGACGAAGCAGTTAAATCATTTGAAGCTCAAGATTAGTTCATATTATTCTCACATTTTAATTATAAACTTTTAATAAAAGAGGTGTACCTACACCTCTTTTATTTTGTATACAAGAAACAACATGTCAGTACGAGTAGTTATAGGTGCCCAATGGGGTGATGAAGGCAAAGGAAAAATTGTCGACCTTTTAAGTAAACAGGCGGATATCGTGGCCCGTTATCAAGGTGGAGCCAATGCCGGTCACACCCTCAAATTCGATGATAAAACTTTTGTTCTTCACCTGATTCCCTCCGGTATATTTCATAATCACACAATCTGTGCCATAGGAAACGGAACCGTAATCGATCCACTAGCTCTTTTGGATGAAATCGAAGCGGTCCGCGAACTGGGGACTGATCCCAAGGGTCGACTTTTTATCAGTGAAACCGCTCATGTTATTCTCTCCTATCATAAAACACTCGATCAGGCCCGCGAAAAATCCCGCGGTCAACAAAAAATTGGCACCACTGGTCGTGGTATAGGCCCGGCCTATATCGACAAAACGTCACGAACTGGTGTCCGAATGATGGATCTTTTGAATGAGGAAGTACTCACTGAGAAGATCAGAAACAATGTCGATAATATTAACATCATTCTTGAGGGGCTCAATCACAGCGAGAAAATATCAGCGGATCCTATTATTGAAGAAATGCTGGATTGTGGCAAAAAGTTAGAGCCCTACATTATTGATACCGGCGATTTGTTATACGAAAAATTTCGCCAAAATAAAGGTATTTTACTCGAAGGAGCACAAGGCAGTCTGCTTGATATCGACCACGGTACCTATCCTTATGTGACTTCCTCCTCTCCCACTTCGGGCGGGGCATGTACGGGAACAGGCTTACCTCCCACTTCCATAACTCATGTTATGGGTATTGCAAAAGCTTATTGTACCAGAGTGGGCAACGGACCATTCCCGACTGAGCTCGAAAATGATGAAGGGGAATTAATACGTAAAACCGGACATGAATTTGGTGCAACTACAGGACGCCCCAGACGATGCGGTTGGCTGGATCTCGTTGCTTTGAAATATGCCGCCCGCATTAATGGTTTGAACGAACTCACTATTACCAAACTTGATGTTTTAGACCACTTTGAAGAGGTCAAACTTTGTACCGATTATAAAATTGAGGATAACACAACTCGTAAATTTCCGCTTGATATCCAAACTCTGAAAAAGGCAAAACCTATTTATAAAACATTCAAAGGCTGGAAGAAGGATACCCGGGATGTCTCATCATATAATGGGCTTCCTGATGAGGTTCAAACCTATCTGTCGTTCATTGAAGATTACCTTGAAGTGAAAATTGCCATCGTTTCAACTGGTCCGGCCCGAAAAGAAACCATTCTGGTATAACGATTATGAATGATATCAAACCAGATTCTTTCAAGATATATTACGATATCGCTGTTTTGCCCGGCGAAAACATTGAAGATAAGCTTAAGGGAATTTGTCTGGAACAAAGTGTCGAATTACCATCCGATGTTCTTTCGGAAGATATCAAAGATCGCATCGTCGGAGAAATTATAGACGTCCGGGAGTCAGCAAAATGTAAATTTAAGGTTATTTTACGTTTTCCGGTTAATAATGCAGCCGGTGAAATCACTCAATTGCTGAATGTCCTTTTAGGAAATATTTCTTTGAAACCGGGTATCCGGGTTACCGGATTGGAATGGGAAAAGTTACAAGATCTTTTTCACGGTCCATCTTATGGTATCAATAATCTTCGTAAGAAATGGAATATTGGAGAACGGGGTATTTCCGCAACAGCTTTGAAACCAATGGGATTTTCCTCAAATCAAATCGGCGAATTATGCTATCAGTTCGCCCTTGGTGGTATTGATATCATTAAGGATGATCATGGTCTGACTAATCAGCCATATGCTCCTTTTGAAGAACGGGTAAAAGCCTGTGTCGATGCAGTGAATCGGGCTGAGAAACAGACCGGACGACGTTCTCTGTATTTTCCTAATGTCACAACCGGACCCGATAAGCTCGTTGATAGATATCGGAAAGCGGCTGCTTTGGGAGCCGATGGCGTGTTACTGACTCCACATCTTTGTGGTTTAGAGATGATGAACGTACTCGCCTCATTGGATGTTAATCTCCCCATAATGGCCCATCCTGCTTTTTCCGGAGGCTTGGTTATTAATCATACAAGCGGGTTTTCTCAACAATTTCTGTATGGTGAATTATGGCG
>DATFMK010000791.1:0-2878 GCA_035267005.1 Balneolales bacterium | reverse complement strand
TTGGCGGGATGAGCTCCTACCGGCTGATCCTCAGCCGCATCAAGCGGGATCTGTTCAGCGGGTGAGCCTACACCTGGCGGGCTATTCTGACCAACGACTACGTGAGCACCCCCAGGCAGATCGTGGCTTTCTACAATAAACGCGGGGGCAGTTAACGGCTCTTCGATATGATGAATAACGACTTTGGCTGGTCCAAACTGCCCTGTTCGTTCCTCTCGGAGAATACCGCTTTTATGATCCTTACAGCAATTCTTGCCAACTTCTATCGCTACCTCATCAGCCTAAACTCCGAATCGGTCCCGTGGCTCAAGCCCACTTGGCGGCTCAAGAAATTTTTCTTCCGTTTTATTACCGTCCCGGCCAAGTGGATTCGTTTAGGCAGGCAGAACATCCTCAAGCTCTACACCCATAAAGACTACCCGCTTCTGCTGGAATAGGAAAAACACCCAACCAGCCCCACTTATCCAACGCTTTAACCCAACGCAGTGGCAGAGGTACGCCGGAGTCTTGAAAAATCGGGTTAAACCCGCGCTCCACGCCCCTATTTTAGATACGAAAAGGGGCAAAACCAACGGGTAAATCTACCTGTTGCTCGCAAATGAATACCAACCTAAAAAAATTGACCTGTCATTTTGATATCTTATGCAAACAAAATCCTTGCTGATTTTAGGAAATAAACACAAATTTTAGGGATAAGACGAGGCAATATTATGGGAATTTGAGAAAACGGAGATGATTATTTGAGAGAAAGTTTATTTTCAAGGTTCATTAAAAAGCTCTTGCATATAATATTTAAAATAGGTATTAATAAGGGTACTTATTACACTTATTTGATATGGTTTTGTATTCGCTTGTGTAGGGTAAAAAGTTCGATATAAAATAGGTTGTGGAAACTTGTATATAGCGCAATTGTCTTAAATTATATTGAGGTGTAATACTGTATAGTTTTTTAAACAGGTAGTTAACAAATGTATAGTTCATAACAAATAAATAGCAGAAGGTTATGTCAAAATTGCAAAAAATTTCCGGTTTGTTGATAGTCTTGACCATTTTCATTGGTTTTCGATCGGCTCATGCCCAACAAAAAAATCAAATCATTGTAAATGCTGATCAGGGATCAATAAAAATAAGCAAATATATTTATGGTCAGTTTGCTGAAGATCTGGGTAATGGGATTTATGGTGGAATATGGGTTGGTAAGAATTCCAATATTCCGAATATTGATGGCATGAGAAAGGATGTTATCGATGCCCTTCGAAAATTGGATGTCCCCGATGTGCGCTGGCCCGGAGGTTGTTTTGCAGATCGATATAATTGGCGGGATGGAATTGGACCGGAAAAAGATCGTCCCAAACGAGTAGATATGTGGGGGAATGTTACCGATACTAATGCTTTTGGAACGAACGAATTCCTCAAATTTTGTAAGTTAATTGGCGCACAGCCCTATTTAGCCGGTAATGTTGGAAGTGGTACCGTTCGTGAATTAAAGGATTGGGTTACTTACATGACCTATCCGGGTGATAGTAAATTGGCAAATATGCGGCGTAAAGATGGTCATCCGAAACCCTATCATATCAAATTTTTTGGTGTGGGAAATGAAAGCTGGGGATGCGGTGGTCAAATGACACCTGAACATTATGCGAATGTTTATCGCCGGTATGCAGAATTTATTCCAAATTATGGTGGAAACCATCTTTTTAAAATTGCCAGTGGACCCAATGGCGGTGATTATCATTGGACCAAAGTACTGATGAAAGATGTTGGTCATCGCATGAATGGTATGTCATTACATTATTATACGATTGCCGGTCCGAGTTGGGGACATAAAGGTTCATCCACTCATTTTGGTCAAAAACTGTATTTCGATGCTTTGAAAAAAGCGATGAAAATGAACACGATCGTGAAAAAGACCTCAACAATAATGAACGAATATGATCCTCAAAAGAAAATTGCTTTAGTTGTTGATGAGTGGGGTATTTGGACTGATCCGTTGCCGGGCTCGCATCCGGGTTTTCTGCGTCAGCAAAATACATTGCGTGATGCTTTGATCGCCTCGACCACACTCGATATTTTCAATAAACATGCTGCTCGGGTGAAAATGGCCAATATCGCTCAGATGATCAATGTGCTTCAATCCATGATCATGACAAAGGGTAAAAAGATGTTCCTGACTCCAACCTATTATGTTTTCGATATGTATAAAAAGCATATGGGAGCTACCTACTTGCCGCTTCATATGAATGTGAAGAATTATACGTATGACGGTCAGAGCATTCCTTCAATAACCGCTACAGCTTCAAAAGATTCAGAGGGTAATGTACATCTGACTATTAGTAATTTAAATCCCAATAAAAGTCAGCAAGTTACGCTCGACATTCGTGGTTTGAATCTCAGTCATGTTTCAAATGGTAAGATATTAACCGCAAAAACCTTTGATTCCTACAATACATTTGATCATCCCAATAATGTTAAACCGGAGGCATTTCATCATGCCAGATTAGTAGGAAATAAGCTAATCATTGATATGCCATCTAAATCATTAGTATCATTAGACCTGCATTAAATTTTAATTTATAGTTTGTAACAATTTGAATGTCCTGTTCCGGATTTCGGGGCAGGACATTTTTTTAAGAGTATTACTTATTAAATGAAACAAATTTGAAAATGCGAAAAGTAATAAGTGTTTTAAAGACCAGTGGTTTTTTATTGTTAGTAGTTTTCATGTTTTCTTGCTCAATGAATCAACATAAAAGTGATCAGAAAACTACTAACAAGAATTATGCTCCGGGTATTAAAGATAATTATAAAGCCATCGCCGGTATAAAATATTACAAACAATGGGGGCCCCATAATGTACATGATCCATCATGTATAAAAG
>DATFMK010000790.1:0-2211 GCA_035267005.1 Balneolales bacterium | reverse complement strand
GAGCAGGATGGTACAAAAAATCAGAAAATCGGGCATATTTTGTTCCCACAAAGCCATATAAAATACGAAACAGCACCAGAAACAGCACGCTGTAGATAATTTCCGATATTATCAAAATCATTGAAGTAAGGCGTTAAATCTTTAATATTTAAATGTGTCTGAAAAATTATTTTTCTATATCTCTGGAAATGAAGCGACCGTATTCGGGACTGCCATCCCGTCTTCATCGCGGTGTCAATACTTGTATGATAGTTTTTTTCTTAGCGGACCATACCATTTCCCGAATAATTCGTTTAACGAGATTTTTCAACATCGTTGAATTCTTTTTTTATTCGTTCGTTCGTAGATCTCTCTCTTTGGCCTTTCTTTGAAAGTTTTCCCGGATAATGGTGCTGTGCTGAATAATCCATTTAAGGGTACTAGAAATATTAAAATCCACAAAATAAATTATTTTATCTAACAATAACAAACGACTGGAAAGTTAGCGACAAATAGCATATGATCAGCATGAAACCCCATAACTTAAGGAGGCGAGCATGCTTGATCATGAGAAGATGTTAATCCCAAAAGCCATTGATGAGCTAACACCTGAGTTGAAAAAGTTTCTCAATGAGACCCGATCCAAACTTAAAGGCAGTGAACGCCGTGAATTTATGGCCACCGTTGTTCTTCTTTTAGGCCGAGGCGGTCAAAGCCGAGCAGAACGTGAATTGGGATGGGACCGCAAAACCATTGGTAAAGGGATCAAAGAGCTAAAGACCGGTATCCGCTGTATCGATAATTTTTCAAGCCGTGGACGCTATCGTGCCGAACATCATCTGCCCAATCTTCTTGAAGATATAAAGCAAATTGTTGAGCCAGTGAGTCAATGCGATCCAACCTTTCGGACAACCGAGCTATATTCGCCTTTAACAGCTGCGGAAGTGCATCGTCGACTCGTTGAGCACAAAAATTATAGCGTTGAACGGCTACCGACCGTACGAACCATCAGTACCAAGCTAAATGAGTTGAATTTGCATCTTAAAAAAGTTGATAAATGCAAACCAAAAAAAAAATAGCGCAGACCGATGCGATCTTCTCCTATGTCCACTCAGTGAATCAAATCGCTGATCAAACCGATGGCGTGATCCGCCTCTCCATTGATACCAAGGCCACTGTAAAAGTTGGTGACTTTTCGCGCGGTGGTTATAGCCGTCAAGGGGTTAAAGCAGCAGACCACGATTTTAATCCTGAAATTGTACTGAAACCTTTTGGCATTTTCCTTCCCGCCTATAATGAAAACTACTTTTATTTTACCGACAGCAACGTAACAGCTGACTTCATGATGGATGCCCTAGAGGATCTGTGGCCAACCCTAAAAGCACGGTTCAATCCCCATACCATCGTTATCAATTCGGATAATGGACCTGAAAATAATAGTCACCGAAGTCAATTTATGAAACGCTTGATACAATTTGCCCTTAAACATCAAGTTAGTATCAGTTTAGCGTATTATCCTCCTTATCACAGCAAGTATAACCCCATCGAAAGGGTGTGGGCGGTGCTGGAAAACCACTGGAATGGACAACTGTTAAATAGTGTTGAAAAAGTACTAGGTCTGGCGAGAACCATGCAATACAATGGAAACAATCCTGTGGTTAAACTTATTAAAGGCAAATATGAAACAGGCATCAAATTGCTCCAAAAAGCTAGAAAACAATTAGAGAAAATGATTATCAGAATAACGGGTATTGAAAAATGGGCCGTTGATATACCATGTTATGTAAATGCATAAAATGGAGATTTATTTATTTCCGTCACCCTAACTTTAATATCAGTCATGTCAACAAATCAATTGTAAAAAGCAATCTTCCCATCATTTTCTATATAGATTGCTTTTAAAAATTCTGATAATTCATTCAATGTAAGAGTATCAGATATCCTTAATATGAGTAGCTTCTTTTCTTCATTGATATTAAGTGACCACATAGGAGTCCTTTCAGATTCTCCCGAACCAAGTATTAAAGTAACATGATAATTCAATATTCCAAATCCAAATCAATGGAACGACTTTAATTTTGCTTTCGTAGTCCATATTCTAATGACGAAAATAAACCCGATACGTTGGTTTATCGGGGTTTATAACTTTTAGATAATCAGATGCATGGAAAACAAATTCAAGTTTCTTTCCTGAATCGCTAATCTTAGATAGATAATAATAATCCTCTGTTG
>DATFMK010000789.1:0-5217 GCA_035267005.1 Balneolales bacterium | reverse complement strand
ATTTCCGCCAATTCTTCTTTATCGATGAGCTGGATACCTTCAATTCCATTCTGTAGCCCTCTCTCATAAATAGCCTGAAGCCGTGGGATATCTTCTTCCTTGGTAGCCACAATGACCTTTCCGCAGATATCATGTTTCACACCGTACTCCTGGCAAAAAGCCACCAGCTGTTTACGTCCGTCCACACAGTTTTTGGCTTTATAACTACCCGGGTTATAATAAATTCCCGAATGAATGACACCCGAATTATTCCCGGTTTGATGTGCTGCGACTTCCGACTCCTTTTCGAGTACGAGAATACGCAAATCAGGTTTTTGTAATGATAATTTATAAGCCGTTGAAAGTCCTACGATACCGGCTCCTACAATAATTACATCATAGCTCATGAATACTTATATAAATTAAATTGACCCAATGAATAACTTCCATTTATGATATCTCCTTTGAAATAAGAGATATCTTTTATTTTTCAAAATTGAACCGTTATGATGAATAACATACGTGAAATAATTGAACGATAATTTTGATTTTGTTTCTATACCTATCTGTATTAATTGATCCCTCTAAAATAATATTTCCAGTATTTCTATTACAAAATCTTCTTTATTAGGAATATAATGGTAGTTCACCAAAAAGAATATGGATGATAAGCGTTTATGTGAACTTTATAATCTGAAAGATGGGCCTTCTCTTAACTTTATATCATATACCTGATTCGTGAAGAACCGAACTTATGGGTTTTAGAAAAATGCAGATGATAGTTCTTAAATGGGTGAGCTTTAAAATTTCAATTAATAGGTATTTTAAATAGAAATAAAGCAAGAATAGATAGTATCTATTAATAAATCGAGAAAAAAGTTTGCGACAGTCTGTCCTCAATCAAGGTCCTTTTTGCATACCTATTTGCGTACAAGCCGTTATGTATCAATATATAATTATATACGAAATAAATGATTCAAAGAATACATGGTATCTTTTTTACCAATTTTTTTTATCAACTTCAAGCCAAAAGTGAAAATCTAATATTAAGAAATCATTAAACATGTATTATGAAATCAATATTTTATTCACGATAATTGCATAAAAATTAAAGAAACTTTTTATCTTAATGCCGTTCTCAAGATGATCGAAGTGCGATCAATAAAATCAAAGTGAATACAAAAATAAAATTTCATACTCAAGAAAACGTTATGAAACGTATTATACCAATCCTATTACTTACACTAGCTCTTCCCTTTTGTGTATTTGCACAAAATACATATCACATTAGTGGGAAAGTGGTCAGTAAATCTGACAATTCCACACTTCCTGGTGCTAATGTTATTTTAGAGGGGACAACTTATGGTAATGCCACCAATATTAATGGTAAATTTACTGTATCAGATGTTCCAGCAGGGAAATATAAATTAAAAATATCATACGTTGGTTATACAACGAAAGTCATTAATATTAATCTGGATCATAATATTAATGTTGGTACCGTAGCATTAAGTAACTACGAATTCTCAAAAGAGGTCATTGTCAGTGCCAAGAGGGCTGAATTTCGTAAAACACCGGTTGCTTTTGCATCGATTGATAAACAACAAATTCAGGAAGTTGCTGCTGCAAGTGGAGAAGACGTCTCCATGGCAACAGCCGATATTCCTAACGTATATGCAACCGGCGGTTCCGGTGGTATTGGCGACTCCCGTTTAACGATTCGTGGTTTCAACGACAATTATGTTGGACTTCTTATTAATGGTGTTCCTGTAAATGATATGGAAAACGGACATGTGTACTGGTCCGACTTTTCCGGATTAGCTCAGGTAGCTAATAATATTCAGGTTACCATGGGAATGGGTGACAATCCATTATCAACTGAAGCTGTTGGTGGTACCGTCAATCTTACCACTTCATCTCTGAAAGCTAAAAAAGGTGGAAATATTACTTACCGTACCGGCGACTGGAACATGCAGCAAGTGGGAGTTCAATACAGTACTGGTTTGATGGATGCCAAAAATGGTGGCAAATATGGAGTTACAGCATTAATTAATCGCCACACCCAAAAAAGTGACTTCAAAAGCAGTAAATTCCAGGGTTTTACCTTCTTCCTGACTTTTGGTTACACCAAAGGCAATAATACTTTAAATTTCACCGCTTTTGGTTCACCACAAAAACACGGTCAACGTACTTCTGCTCAAACGGTCTCAACGTGGGATACCTACGGTATGAATTATAATCCGAATCTGGGTTACTTAGGAAGTGGAAATAGCGAACAATACATTAATTCACGTGTGAATTACTACTTCAAACCCGTATTCTCTTTGGATGACACATACAAGATCAGTGACAAATCCATGGTAACAGCTACCTTGTATTACAGTTGGGGTACCGGATGGGGTTCTGGTCCTTTAAGTGTTTACGGTTATAAAATTCCTTCCAATCCGGTTAATGGATTGCTTAATTTCAACACAGTGTTCAATGATAACCTCAATAATCCTACAACTGTCTACAATGCAGCAGGTAAACAGATCAGTGGGAATGCTTCAAAAGGTATCCTTCGTTTATCACATAACGATCACCAGTGGGCCGGCCTCATTGCTAATTACAAACACAACTTTACTAAAGCACTTACATTGAATCTTTCTTTTGATGGTCGTTATTATGTAGGTGCTCATTATCGTACGGTAAGCAACCTCTTAGGTGGTGATTTCTGGGTAGAAAACACAAATCCTAACCTGAATTATGATAATAGTGGATATGGTGGTACGGGTAATATTGCCTACTATCCCGGCGATAAAATTGCTTACTACAATAAAGATTTTGTAAAAAAATATGGGTTGAATGCTCAGTTGGAATACACCAATTCAAAAGTTAGTGCATTCATCAACGGTAGTGTTTCCAACACGGGTTATGCTCGTGAAGACTACTTCGAATTAGGGGTGCCTAAGACAAAATATTACAATTTTCGCGGTTATATCGTAAAAGGTGGTGTTAATTATAACCTGACTGATTGGTTGAACGTATTCGCTAATGGTGGTTACAACAGCAAAGCTCCTTACTTTAGTGGAGTATTTCGTTACACTAACACCCCGATCGAAAACCGTCGTAATGAAGCCGTTTCTTCATTCGAATTAGGCCTTGGGTTGAAACCGAACTCACGTAGCAGCATTTCAATGGATTACTACTACACTCGTTGGGGCAACCAAACATTTAATGTGAGTGCTCCTACCGCTCCAGGTGCCAATGATAATAACTTCTACAATGTTAATGGCCTGAACGAAATCCATAAAGGTTTCGAACTTCGAGGTAAATATACCTTCAGCCGTAATTTGTATTTCAAAGGTGGTTTAGCTTTCGGCGACAACTACTATGAAAACAACGTGAGTTCCGCTATTTTCAACAATAATCACCAAAAAGTTGGTACAAGCGATTTGTATATCAAAGGATTGAAAGTTAGTGGCGCTCCTCAAACGACCGGTTCCTTAGGTTTCCGTTATCGTTTCGATGTTGGTCAAAATAACGGTAAATTCTTCATCATGCCGATGGCTCGTTACTATGCCAACTATTATGCCGCTTTTAACCCAACGTATCGTACAAAGCCAGGTGATCAAAGCGCTCAGGCATACAGAATCAGTCCTTATTCCATCATTGATGTTACATCCGGATATCAATTCCCGATTAAAGGTAAATTTGCCGGTTTGCAATCAGCTGAAGTGCTGTTAAGCCTGACTAACGTCATGAATGCTGATTACATCACGAATGCCTACGACAACAATGGCACGTATCAGGCAATGGATGTATTCTTTGGTCGTCCGAGAACGGCTACTGTTTCTTTCAAGGTTAATTTCTAAAGTTTAGCCTGACATTCTTTAAAGGGGATTGCTTAAGCGATCCCCTTTTTTTATATAGCTTTTCCTTCTTTACAATATGATCCCTAAATCGCAGCTTTTTTCTAAAATCATGAAAAAACTACTTCTTTTACTCTTTATCCCATCACTCTTTCTAACCGGTTTTAAACCAACATCTCATCTATCAAAGAAAAATCATCCCGTTCCCCTTTTACTGATTTCATTCGACGGATTTCGTCATGATTATCTGCAAAAAACTTCTACACCCAATATGGATGATCTGGTTAAAACCGGGGTTCTTTCCAAAGGAATGATTCCCATTTTCCCATCCAAAACTTTTCCCAATCATTATACATTGGTTACGGGGTTATATCCGGAACATTCCGGTATCGTCGCCAACAGTTTTTATGATCCGAACTGGAAACAGTTATATAAAGTAGGGACGCATTCGGTTCAACAAGGCAAGTGGTATGGCGGCGAACCCATTTGGGTGACTGCGGAGAAGTTGGGACTGATATCGGGCAGTGTATTCTGGCCGGGTTCAGAAGCCAAAATTGCCGGGAAATATCCCAATCGCTATCTGCATTATAACGGGGCGATGCCGCTGAAAGCCCGTGTCGATACCGCCGTATCCTGGCTGAGCGGGCAAAATGGATTCAGGGCTAATTTCGTGACCCTTTATTTTAGTAATACTGATGATTATGGCCATTTATACGGTCCGAAGTCCGATTCCATAAAATCAGCGATATCTACGCTCGATCATACGGTGGGATATCTCATTCAACGCCTGAAACAGCAGCATGTCTGGCCGGATATCAATATCATCATTGTATCCGATCATGGGATGGCTCAAGCCTCCCACAAAAAAGTGATTTTTCTGGATGATCTCATCAATCTCAAAAATGTGCGTTTTACGAGTAATAGCCCGGTTTTGTATTTGAAACCACCTAAAAAACGGATTAAAGTGGATTATCGTCGTTTGAAGAGAAATGCTCATCATTACCGGGTATTTTTACGTGATGAGTTACCGGAAAGATGGCATCTTAAACATAACGACCGGGTCGGAGATATTGTTATGGTGGCGGATCTTCATTATCAGATTTTGACACATAAACAGTACAATCATCGCAAAGGAACCGGATATCTGGATGGAGGTACACACGGTTACGATAACAATAATTCGGAAATGAATGCCTTTTTTCTGGCACACGGACCTTCGTTCAAAAAAGGATTAAAAATCGGAAATTTTCAAAATATTCAGTTATACGATTTAATGTGTCATCTATTAAATCTTAAACCGGCACCTAACGACGGCAATCCTGATAGCTTAACGGTGGTTTTAAGAAAGCCTTTTCAGTCCCCTTTGAATTAAAAATTAAACTAAGAA
>DATFMK010000788.1:0-2297 GCA_035267005.1 Balneolales bacterium | reverse complement strand
CCAATTTAACAGCTAATTTTATTAAGTAGATAGATTATAAGCTTAAACGAACCTCACGTTATTTACTATATTTGTGGATTTCGAAGTCGCAAAAATGCGGATATTGGGCATAAGAACGGTTTTGCATAGCCTTCTAACAGTTAGTAGGGGTTAAAATATTGTGTACTGATTTGGCTCAGGTGGTTGTTAATGGTTGCTAAATAATTTAAAAAAAATAAAGGTTAAGCTAGGAAATTGCTATTTAGATTTGTTAGTATCGGTTTTTATATTCGACTAAAACAAATCTAAACATATAATTTAAAAGTATATATTATGAATTATCGGAATTTAGGTGATGAAAAAGTTGCAGAGGTTGGTCTGGGTACCTGGCAGCTTGGTAGTGCGGAATGGGGAGTTGTAAAAGAGGAGGAATCCCTAAAAATTTTGGAAACATATGTTGATAATGGTGGGAATTTCATCGATACGGCTGATATTTATGGTATGGGAGTAAGTGAAACGGTTATTGGAAAATTTTTAAAATCAAGAGATGAAGAGATTTTTGTTGCCTCAAAACTCGGACGCAGGGAAGATAATGGCAATGGATGGCCTCAAAATTTTACCTACGATTATATGAAACGGCATGTTGAAGATTCCTTGGAACATTTAGGAGTTTCCCAATTATTCCTCGATCAGTTTCATTGCATTCCCAAAGAAGAGCTAAAAAAAGGCGAGGTGTTTGATCATTTTCGTAAATTGCAGGATGAAAAATTAATCCGCTATTGGGGTGCAAGTGTTGAGACCACCGAAGAAGCGCTGATATGTCTGGAACAAGATGGACTGGCTTCTTTACAAATCATTTTTAACCTTTTTCGACAGCATGTGGCAGATGAGCTTTTTGCTAAAGCGAAAGAAAAAGGTGTTTCTTTGATTATCAGAGTTCCGTTGGCAAGCGGCGTATTAACGGGTAAATTTGATGAAAATACTACTTTCCCGGATAATGACCATCGTAATTTCAATGCCGACGGACAAGCCTTTAATGCCGGAGAAACATTTTCGGGTGTACCCTTTAAAAAGGCCATTCATTTTGCTAACGACATAAAAAAATTGATGCCTGACGATCGTATGCCGCAATGGGCAATCAGATGGATTCTTGATCATCCGGAAGTGACGACCGTCATTCCCGGGGCATCAAAACCATCGCAGGTTGAAAGCAATGTTCAGGCTTCTGATTTAACACCATTGTCTGAAGAAACACATCAAAAACTACGAGCTCTATATGATGAAAATATCTACTCAACAATCCGGGGTCATTTTTAAAATAAAGACTGTTTAAAAAGGACTTAAAATTACTTTAAAGGATAAACCTAATGGGTTTATCCTTTTTTATATCACTTTATTCACAATTTTACCTGATAAACCATTCGTCATAACTAACTTAAATTTTTCGGGACTGTTGCAAAGTTGAAATCAAATATTAACTTATAATAATCGTGTTATTTTTAATACGGGATGATGAGAGCATCCTGTCAATCAATCAATCTATTTGTTCAAGAGGAGAGTTTACGTGGAGGATCATGTATTAGTCGATAAACCATATATCGGCGCTGATATCAAACTACCGGAAATAACCGTCAAAGCATTTATACTTGGAGTTGTATTATCGATGCTTTTGGCTGGAGCTAACGCTTATCTGGGATTATTCGCCGGAATGACCGTTTCCGCATCCATTCCGGCGGCTGTTATTTCTATGGCTGTGCTTAGATTATTTAAGAGATCGAATATCCTTGAAAATAATATTGTTCAGACGGCGGCATCCGCGGGGGAGTCGCTGGCTGCCGGCGTGATCTTTACCTTGCCTGCTTTGGCATTGATGGGGTACTGGAAACAGTTTAATTATTGGGAGACGACGATGATAGCCCTGAGTGGTGGTGTTTTGGGTGTTTTATTTACTATTCCGCTCCGTACCGCTTTAATTGTTAAACAACCCTTAAAATTTCCGGAGGGAGTGGCGACCGCGGAAGTTTTGAAAACCGGTGAACAGGGCGGGGCCGCTGTTAAATATTTAATTTGGAGTTCGGTGATTGGTGCTATTATGAAATTTTTCCAACAGGGGATGAACCTCTGGGGTAGTGTTTTTGAGAAAGCAAGAGTGTTGGGCGGACGCACTTTTTTATATTTCGGAGTAGATGTATCTCCGGCATTGATTGCTGTGGGCTTTATTGTTGGTTTGAATATTTCGTTCCTGGTTTTTATGGGAGGTGTGATTAGCTGGTGGATTGCCATTCCATTGTATGTGGCTACACATGGTGTGCCGGATG
>DATFMK010000787.1:0-7154 GCA_035267005.1 Balneolales bacterium | reverse complement strand
AGATCTTCCAAACAGGGATATGAAACAGAATAAGTCTATAATTATATCGAATTCCCGCTAACTTTAACCCGGATTATTCACCAAGAAATTTTGTCGTGTCCCGAATGCTTTCGGGATTAAAAATGTGCATGAAACGTACGTTGATCAAGCATTTTTAAATTCAACGCAGAGCACGGCCAAATTTCGCAGCTTTTTTTAGCGTCCTCAAAATCGAGGATCAGTTTATTTTTTATAAGTTACTTTATTTACAATATGATATGTATAACTTCATATTGGTTACGTGAATAATTCGGGTTAAGTGTTCAAGTGTAAAAGCTATCATCCTTCAGCACTCAGCTATCAGCGAGTTTTAACAACATCACTCAGGCTGGCGAATGGTTTTATGCGAATATCATCAAACAATTGCCTTTGGGCTTTCAAATAACCTGTTACAGCTATCATTGCGGCATTATCCGTACAGTAGACTAATTTCGGGTAGTATAAATTAACATTATGCTTTTTAGCCATTTTTTGTGCTTTTTGACGAAGCATTGAATTGGCAGATACCCCTCCTGCCAGTATCACCGTACGTGCATGGGTTTTCTTAATCGCTTTTCCCAGCTTTTTAATCAAAACTTCTGTGATGGCATGAGAAACACTGGCACTTATATCATTCAGATGTTCTTTTAAAAAAGATTCCTGCTCTTCTTCCGGTATATCATTAATATAATACAATGCTGATGTTTTTAATCCGGAAAAACTAAATTCAAAACCATCTTCCAACAGAGCCTGTGGAAACTTGTGGAAATGAATATCACCGGTTTGGGACAGTTTATCGATATGGGGTCCGGCAGGATAAGGTAATTGAAGGATTTTCCCAATTTTGTCAAACGCTTCTCCGGCCGCATCGTCTCTTGTTTGCCCCAGTATTTTATGTTTAAAAGGTTTCTCAGCATAGATAATCTGTGTATGCCCACCCGATACGATCAATCCTAAAAATGGAAATTCTGGCGTTTCATCAATAAAATTGGCATACACATGAGCATCAATATGGTTCACCCCAATAAGAGGTTTATTATAAGAAATTGATAACCCTTTCGCGAAACTCAATCCAACCAATAAGGCCCCCATCAATCCAGGTCCATGCGTTACCGCGATGACGTCAATATCGTCCATATCCATATTCGCTTCGTTTAAAGCCTGTTGAACGGTAAGCCATATCGTCTCCTGATGAGCTCTGGATGCCAACTCGGGTACAACACCACCAAAACGTTCATGAATGGTTTGTGAAGCGATTATATTCGATTTAAGGCCATCATCACCATAAACGGCAGCTGCCGTTTCGTCACAGGATGATTCAATTCCTAAGATATTCATTAAAAAAGGGTTCTTATCTGCGTTGTTTGGTATTTATAACGATTGTGGTGGTAAAATAATGTTTTTGGCAATAAATTGAATTAAATACCACAGGCCACCGACAATGGACGACAGAAAATGTTAGGAAGCTTGTGAGTATTTTATTTTGCTATGCCTATTTTTTTAAAGTTGATGATAAGACTTATCATAATCTATTTGGATTCATCTATTTTTCAGTATTTATAAAAGGTGATTGCTTACACAAGAAATTAATAATCTACCATACTATCATGAGTTCATCGATTTCACGAATCTAATGTTCTTCATGTTTATCGACCTTATTTCTGTCGTCAATGGTCTGTAGAGCATGTGAAAAAAGAACAATGCAAGCGACAAGGCCCCTTAATTTTTTAATTGTTTTTGAGTTTTGTTGAAGAGCCTTTCTCCCTGTCGCGGATTAATCCGTGTAAGAGAGAACTTGTTCCTAATTCTTTCGGGATATTGAGAGTGGATAAGCAAAGCGAAATCGTGCGAAGCTCCTAAATTATTTAAGGCAATTGAATTTGATTTATAGTTTTTTCACAACCTCTGTGGTCCGTCGTTTATAAACAAAAAAGCCCCCTCAATCGTGAGGAGGCTTTTCTTATGACTTAACTATTCAATCTTTACTTATCCTTGTCTTCGTCATCAACAACTTCAAAGTCAGCGTCTACGGCTTCATCGCCTTTTTCTTCTTCAGCTTTGGCTTCACCTTCGCCACCGGCTGCTTGTTCTTGTCCGCCGGGAGCTTGCTGACCTTGTTGCTGATCAGCCGTAGCCTGATACATTTCTGTAGATGCCGCTGACCATGCCTGATTTAAGGCTTCCATAGCATCATCAAGTTCGTCCACTTTTTCATTTTTATGGAGTTCCTCAAGTTTGCTCAAAGCATCTTTGATCTTGGTCTTATTAACATCTGATATCTTATCTCCATATTCATCTAATTGTTTTTTCGTGGAGAAGATCAGACCATCCGCTTTGTTCAGTTTTTCAATTCTGTCTCGAAGTTTTTCATCTTCGTCTGCATGTTCCTGAGCAGCTTCTTTCATCTTATCAATTTCCGGATCAGACAGACCGGAGGAGGATTCGATACGAATTTTCTGTTCTTTTCCTGTGGCTTTATCCTTAGCGCTCACATTCAACACACCGTTCGCATCGATATCGAATGTCACCTCAATCTGGGGTACACCACGAGGCGCTGGTGGAATTCCATCAAGGTGAAAACGTCCGAGTGTTCTGTTATCCACTGCTTTAGCACGTTCACCCTGCAGAATATGAATCTCAACACTTGTTTGATTATCAGCCGCTGTCGAAAAGACCTCTTTCTTACTGGTCGGAATGGTAGTGTTAGCATCAATCAGTTTGGTCATGACGCCGCCTAAGGTTTCGATACCGAGCGACAGCGGAGTAACGTCGAGCAGAATGACATCTTTGACATCACCTGTAAGCACACCACCCTGAATGGCAGCACCTACGGCTACAACTTCATCCGGGTTAACTCCTTTGCTTGGATCTTTTCCAAAGAAATCTTTAACAACTTCCTGGATTTTAGGAATACGCGTTGATCCACCTACAAGGATAACCTGATCGATATCAGATTTACTGATCTTAGCATCAGAAATGGCCTTTTTACAAGGTCCGAGAGTGCTTTGTACAAGATCATCAATTAATTGCTCAAACTTAGAGCGTGTGATATCGATATTCAGGTGTTTCGGTCCTGAATTATCAGCAGTAATGAAAGGAAGATTAACATTCGTTTTCATTGAGCTTGATAACTCAATCTTGGCTTTCTCCGCGGCATCTTTAAGACGCTGCATGGCCATCGGGTCTTTTCTCAGATCAATACCTTCCGCTTTCTTAAATTCATCAGCGAGATAATCAATCAAACGAGAATCAAAATCATCACCACCGAGGTGCGTATCACCATTTGTTGATTTTACTTCGAAAACACCATCACCTAATTCAAGAATAGATACATCAAAAGTACCGCCACCAAGGTCAAATACGGCAATAACCTCTTCCTGTTCTTTTTTATCCAGGCCATAAGCCAAAGAAGCTGCCGTTGGCTCATTAATAATACGTTTTACATCTAAACCGGCGATGGCTCCGGCTTCTTGAGTTGCTTTACGCTGAGCATCATTAAAATAAGCCGGTACAGTAATAACCGCTTCGGTTACTTTTTCGCCCAGATATTCCTCAGCGGTTTGCTTCATTTTTTGAAGCACCATTGCAGAAATTTCCTGCGGAGCATATAAACGGTCATCAATTTTTACTCGGGCCGTACCATCATCAGCACTTACGACGTTGTAGTTAACATTTTTAATTTCGCTTTTAACCTCATTAAAACGACGGCCCATAAAACGCTTAATGGAAGCAATCGTTTTCTCAGAGTTTGTAATCGCTTGTCGTTTAGCCGGTGCTCCAACCAGACGCTCGCCATCTTTTGTGAATGCAACAACGGATGGAGTCGTACGACCACCTTCTGAGTTTTGGATTACAACAGGCTCATTGCCTTCCATTACGGACACGCACGAGTTCGTCGTTCCCAGGTCAATACCAATTATCTTTCCCATAATATGACAAAATCGTTTTTAATTTTTGTTTTCGTTCAAACTGTTATTTTTTAGTAATATTTCTGAGCTATCAATCTATCTGTATAGATGTAGAATCTTTGAGAACATCAGATTTCGGCAATGTGACGGACAGAACACCTTTTAATAATTTTGCTTTTATTTCAGCTGTATTAACATCATCAGGCAGTGCAATTGACCGGGAGAACATCCCTCTCTTGCGTTCCTGTTTTTTAAGGGATTCCCCTTCAGCTATATCAATAACGCGTTCTCCCTTAATCGTTAACACGTTATCTTTTAATCCGATGTAGATTTCATCTTTACTCATCCCCGGTACATCAAAGAATAATTTAAATTCCTCACTGCTTTCCACGATGTCTGTCCTTGGCCGAAATCCTTCCGAAATTTCTTCGGGTGCTAAACGGTCAATGAAATTTTGTATTTCATTACCGAAATTCGATAGATGTCTTTCAAAATCTATATGTAGATCGCTCATAATAATTCCTTTTGATTGAAATTCTTATAAATATATCTCAATGACAATGCCAATTTATAAGAAAGAAGTGAAATGCTGACTTATTGACATCAACCTTACTCTCTTAACACGTCTTTGTCAGTATCAGCAGTTAAATAAATCAGAAAGATGCTTAATTCATCAATTTTGTCAGGTCATCCCAAAAACCAGGGTATGAGATACGAGTACACTCGGCATCTTTAATATGGCAGGTCCCATTACTTTTCAAACCGAGAATAGCAGCCGACATAGCAATCCGATGATCTTTCCAGGTAATAAATGTTGATTCGCGTGGAATAAAATCCTGATCCCCATGGATGATCAATCCGTCCTCTAATTCCTCATAATCGGCTCCGACTTCGTGAAACAGATGGGCTATGGCCGACAACCGGTCGCATTCTTTATATCGTAATTCCCGGGCTCCGCGAATCTCTGAGGTTCCCTCTGCAAACAACATGGCTACAGCCAAAATGGGAATTTCATCGATGCAGTTTGGAACATCCTTTTGCTTTATTTTTATCGCTTTTAATGGGGATGTTCGAACATGTAACGTACCAACTTGCTCCCTTCCTTCCACATGTTCATCAGAGATTTCAATATCCGCGCCCATTTTTTTCAGGATGCGTAAAGCCGCAGATCTGCTGTCATTTAATCCGGTAGCAGGAATTATAATATTGCTATTCCCAATAATACTGCCTGCTACCAACCAATAAGCCGCCGCTGAGAAATCGCCGGGTACGGTATAATTTTGAAGTGGAATCTCAATCTTATCGCTACTTGTGATCACTGTTTCTCTTCCACTTCGCTTGATTGGCAGGTTTAAGAGCAATTCGGTATGATTACGGCTTGGGACTGTTTCAATAACGGTTGTATCTCTTTTCCCAAATAATCCCGCTAATAAAATGCATGATTTTAACTGAGCGCTGGCCACCGGCAATTCAAAATTAATAGCTCGAATATTATTTCTTTTACGAAAGTGGATTGGTGCATAATTATTGTCTTTAGCCTCAATATCGCATCCCATCGAACGGAGCGGGGCAATAATACGATGCATTGGACGATTACTCAGCGATTTGTCTCCCGTAAGTGTTACATCCAATCCGGCACCGGCCACGATTCCACTCAGTAAGCGCATGGTGGTCCCTGAATTTTCACAATCCAGCGGTTTATCAGGAGAACGGAAACTATATCTTCCTTTGCCATTGACACGAATGGTGTTTTCCGTTTTCTGGACTTTTACACCTAATTCTGATAAACATTTTAATGTCGTTTGAGGATCAGCAGCTGCAGAATAATTTTGTATAATAGATTCTCCTTCAGCCATTGCTGCAAACATGGCGGATCGGTGTGAAATAGATTTATCTGGAGGGACCATTACCGATCCCTGCAATCCCTTGCTTTTTTCTACGGATTGGATCATTTATTTCGATTTCATTTTTTTTGCGGCGTCTCTTGCAGCCATGCTATTTGGATATTTTTTTACCAAGGCCCGTAGTGTATTTTGAGCTTCTCCCTTTTTCCCTAAAGAGCGATAACAAGCGGCACTTTGTAACAGAGCTTTCGATACCCAATTGTCATAGGCTTCATAAAGGATTTTCACTTTGGAATAAGCTTTCAGAGCCTCATTATAATTCCCTTGCGTCTGTAGAGTCTTACCAATCATAAACTGGGCTTGTGCACCAACAGCATCGGTATTATTTTTTGCAATTTTCCTAAATACCGGCATCGCTGAATCATAATTCTGTTGTGCATAATCTACTTTGGCGATGCCCAGTTTTGCAGCATTACTGCTCGATTTAATGTTCAGAGCATTATTGAATTCCTTCCTGGCATTATCAAGTTGATTCATTCCAAGATAAGCATTACCCATTCCAAGATAGGCTTCGACGCGGTATCCCTTATCGTTGCTTAATTTTTGATAGTATTGCAGAGATTTTTGATATTTCTTCTCTTTGTAATACAGCCGGCCCAAATTCGCTAACGAGGTGCTAGCTCTGTCTGAATTACCGTAGTTATTTACGATCGTTTCATATGCTTTCACTGCCTGCCCAGTCTTATTTTCCTGCTCATAGGCGTTAGCAATATTAAAATAAGCCTCCGGAATATTTCGATTATTATTCGTTATTCGAATATACTCCTCAAATGATTTTATAGCTGCTGAATAATTTCCGGATTGTAACAGGTTTTGAGCCTGACGAAATCTCAACTTATCCGCCATTCCGGTTTGTGGATGTTTGGCAAGAAAGTTCTCCAATACCTGAGAGCTATTATCCTTTTTACCGGCGCCAACTTCAGCATATTGAATACCATTAACGGCATCAATGATATAATTACTTTTCGGATACTTCTGCAATACTTTTTTGTATGCAGCCACTGATTTTTTATACTCACCGGCATTATAATAGGCATCTCCGATATTATATTGTGCTCTTGCCGCCCAATTAGATCCGGGATATTTATTAATCACTTTATCAAACTCTTTAACTGCCTGATCGTAATTGTTTGTAAGAAAATAGATATATCCGATATTGTATTGCGCTTGTTGACGTAACGAACTCGACGGATACATTTTCAACAGTTTCCGAAGTGTCGTTACGGCTTCGTAAGATTGATCGGATCGATAGTAACTATTGGCGATTTGATATAAGGCATAATCCCCACCCCGATCTGATCCGACTGCTTTCTGATAATATTGA
>DATFMK010000786.1:0-4264 GCA_035267005.1 Balneolales bacterium | reverse complement strand
CTTCATCCAGCAAAGCATTCCTCGACTTTTCTAGTCCGTCTTTACGCGGATTACCGAGATTGATCAGATAACTGGCATGAGGAAGAATGTAGTCGGCTGAATAATCCAAACGCTGACAATTCTCTTTGAAACCCTCAATACTTTCTGTTTTCAACGGGGCGGCTTTCCATTGCCTTTGATTCTTAGTGAACAAACCAAATGCATTTGCACCGATTTTATGTGCGTTTAATGGTGTATTTTGTACGCCACCAGCTGCACTGACATGCGCTCCAATTCTTTTCATTTTGATTTTTTAGTAATTAAATACAATGGATTTCCGAAGCAACTAATATTACCATCTGTTTTTATGAAGAAAATAATGTCTATGATAACTTATTAACGATAATAAAAAAAGCCCGTCAGAATTGACAGGCTTTTAGTTGCACAAAAATTTGACTATTCATTATTCAGACGATTTGGACTCCGTTTCGCTAATTGAGGCTACCGATTCGGCTTCCTCATATTCTTCTTCAGCATTAATTTCAGCTTGATTTTTTACATTGTAGAGCCACTTTCGAATCATGACAAAAAAAGCCGGATCCATAAATAAATTGAGTGTACGAGTTCTTACATCTTTAGTTAGACGAACTCTTGTGCGGATTATCAATCGCGTAGTGGTTTTATTAATTGGATATAATCCGACAGCAAGTGTCCATCCATGATTGTCAAATTGTCTTCCTAACACAATGTTTTGATATTGTTCCAGTTTTTGGACCGGTAAATTTTTAGAAAGACTGATCGCTTTTTTACTTTCCTCACTCAATTCTCCATTGACTCTTTTTGAGGCTTCTACGTGTAATTTGCTCTTATAACCAAACATTTTATCCAGCCACTCGTAGATTCCAAGTCCATTTTGCTCGAATCCTGTTTCGATCAGCCATGGCCATATTTGTTCGGGTTTAGCATGAATCGTAATGGCACGAGTGGTAATGTAATCCGGTTTTTCAACTTTTTCATCGCCAGGCATATAACGCCTGATTTCATCATCTTTAGCTCCCCAATGCATATACCACGGACGCAATAAAAGGGGATAAGCGGCAATTAAAGCAGTCCCGGCTGCTGTAATTCCACCAATCAATCCGGCCTTTTTCAAAAAATCGTTATTGTTTCTGTTCCTCCTAAATTGATCATAATTGTAATTGCTGATCAATTTTTCCCAAGGCGATTTCTTCTTGACGATACGTTTCAGATATGTATTCATAATTCAAATATCCTGTAGGTTAACATAGTATTCAATGAGATAACAATAATGACAAGTATTATCATTCATCGCTTTTACACGCTCTATACTGTTACTTACTGTAAAAACCGGATATTATCATCATCCATTCACCCATTGATGAAGTGAATATTTGATTAAACTTTGTGTAGTAGAATGGACTACAAATTATATGCAGCTTTTAATTCTATTCGATTATGTAGAAGTCTTTGCAAAACTGTCTTTTTGCCCAATCTCTTCGTTATCGGGATTTTAAAATCCCTTTTGCCTTAATCTTGACCATAAATCTTGTTATGCATAGCATTCTATGTAAAGAGAAAAAGAGAATTAATATTAACCCGAATTATTCACGAAATCATAAGGATCAAAACATATCATAATGAAAAATAATATGTTGTAAATAATAATACGTTCCTCAAATTTGAGCAATTTAAAAGATGCTGCGAAATTTTCCCGTGCTCTGCGTTGAAATTAAAAAAGCTTAATCGACGTACCAATGTACGCTTCTCATGCATTTTTAACTTCGCCTTGATCACGAAAAAATTTCTTGGTGAATAATCCGGGTTAAGGAGGATAGAACACGGAAGATGCCACTCCACTCTCAGGGAATTGGGTATTCCTTATTTTAACTTTTCAGGAGATGAGATCCTGTAAATTTTCAAAATTCAGATCGTTAAAAGAATTTATAACTAAATCTGTATCATTAAACTCATCTTTGGTGTGAGTAGTTGTGATTCCAATTACTTTACATCCCGCATTCTTGGCAGCTTCTACACCAGAAAAAGAATCTTCAATCACGATACAATGATCTGCAGGATAGGAGAGAGCGTTTACCGTCTTGAGATAGATTTGTGGATCAGGCTTTCCAATAGTGACATCCGATTCGTCCAAAATAATTTCGAAATAGGAACCAATATTTAATTTTTCGAGCGTAAATTCGACGTTTTCAAAAGGGGCGGAAGTAGCAATAGCTCTTGGAATATCATTTTCTTTAAGACTTTTCAGAAAAGGGATAAGCCCTTCAACAGGTTTTATCTCTTCAGCATAAATTTCTCTGAAAAGGACTTCTTTTTCATGTTCAAATTTTTTCCACTCATGATCTTTTAAATCGCCAAAAAGATTTGAAATCCAGTCTTTATTTGTCCTGCCATAAATATTTTTCTCTAAATATTCATCCGTCAAATGATACCCATATTTCTCACAAAATTGGTGCAGGGCAACTTTATGAGCCGGATTACTATCAATAATTACTCCATCCATATCAAAGATTATTGCAAATGGAGAAACTTCGCTCTTACTCATCTTATATTTGAATTTTAAATAACAATTTATAAGACTGCTATGCAAAACTGTCTTTTTGCCCAATTTCTCCAGCCTTGATCTTGACCAATCATCATAATTTTGCAAAGCCTTCTATTATTTGATTATGCCAAATGTACGACATCATGTTAACGTTTAAAAACGAATGATTGTACCTTAATGATTTATTTACAGAACAGACAAGAAGATTTACCAAAGAAAATCGGATTTTTCTGCGACGAAACATCCTGTATTATGACATTTTAAATTAATTAACATCGAATTAAAATAATCTTTAATTTAACTTGTTACATAGACAGGTTTTAAAGAAATATCGTGTAGTTATATAATTATAAAATGATACATTTTTTGATGCATGCATGGCCATGGTATGTCAGTGGTCCGATTATCGGACTTGTTGTACCATTACTACTCTTTTTGGGGAATAAACTTTTCGGAGTTTCGGAAAATCTGCGCCATATCTGCGCCATATGTAATGTCGGCGAAATTAATTTTTTTGATTACGACTGGAAAAGTAAAGGTCTCTGGAATTTATTTTTCATAGGCGGGACCATCATCGGTGGATTTCTTGCAAATAACGTATTTAACGGTGACGGCAATATTGATATCTCTAAGAAAACAGTGAGCTCACTTCAAACGATGGGTATTCATAATTTCAATGGGTTATTACCCGCTCAGATATTCAGTTGGAGCAGCTTGACTCACCCGGCCGATATCATCATCCTGGTTGCTGGTGGATTTTTAATTGGTTTCGGTTCCCGTTATGCCGGAGGATGTACTTCCGGGCATGCCATCAGTGGATTGGCTGATTTACAATTGGCTTCACTCATTGCCGTCGTTGGTTTCTTTATCGGCGGACTCATCATGACCTATTTCATCTTACCATTTTTATTAGCGGGACTCCATTAAAAAGGAATTCGTATGAAAGGAAATATCAGATATATCATCGCCGGAATTGCTTTTGGATTCATACTTGTGAAATCGGAAGTCGTTTCCTGGTTTCGTATTCAGGAAATGTTTCACTTCCAATCTATTTTTATGTATGGGATCATCGGATTGGCCATAATTGTGGGATTCATTTCTATTCAGATCATTAAACGTTTTAACTTGAAAGATATCGAAGGAAAACCGATCACCATACCACCCAAAGATATCACTCAATATAAACGCTACATCATAGGCGGCATTTTCTTCGGTTTAGGCTGGGCGATGCTGGGAGCTTGTCCAGGGCCGCTTTTTGCCCTTTTCGGTGCTGGTTACACGGTTATGATCATCCCCATAATAAGTGCTGTCATCGGAACCTGGACCTATGGAAAATTGCGGACCAAATTGCCGCATTAAAGGGTAGAAATGAGTTTTTATGTTATTGAGTTATTAGGACATTAAAGAACTCATGTGTTTTTACAAATCATTGTTTATAAAAAACAGCTTGAATAACCCGAATCCGGTCTTCTTCCAAGTTCCGTACAACGTTCTTCATTTTCAGAGACGTATTTTCTCCCATCAGTAATTGAATTCCCGGTTTTGTTTTTTGGGTTTCATCTTGTTTCTGCAACTCAGCACGCTCAATTTGTCTCATAAACCACGCCAGCGACGAATCGGAAACATCGAGCCATCTTTGTTCTTTAAAACCTTGTTCTCTGATAAGACGTCTTAATTTTTTACTGGAAATAGGATAACTTATAG
>DATFMK010000785.1:0-4449 GCA_035267005.1 Balneolales bacterium | reverse complement strand
ATGTAGATAATAGCTTTAAAGTCGGCTCTTTTAAAGGATTAAATGTCGAGCCGTTCAGCAATGCTCCGGAGCGGTGGACCTCAATTGGTTCGGGTAAAGGATTTTCCGATCATTTTCCGGTCAGTATGAAATTTCGGGTCGTCAGCGATAATAATCCCCAAAAGAAACTGGAACTTAAAAATCCGGGACATAATGATGATAATATCTGGAAACCAATCCCGGTCAAATATCCGGTTCCACAAAAAAGCGAAGTGTTTACTCTTCAGAAATTGGGGAATGCCAACATTCGAAAAGTAAAATATTATGATGAGCTGTTTTATCTTGAGAAACCGGTATCTATTAACAAAAAAGTGGTCGTAAATGGGAAAAAATATCAACTGTATTCTGGCAATCGTGAAGTGATTCAATTAATTAGGCGATTTGCAGGTAAATCTGAGAAAATGCATTTTTACGGACGGTTGTCAAAATATCGAAATAAGTGGGAATTTGTGATTGATACTCCTAAGTACATTGTTAATCAGAATAATTAACAGAATCGTTTGTTATTATATCGTGCGGCTAAATATTGATAACAGCATTTTTTGAAGTAGAAATCGATTACCTATAAGAAATAAATGATCAGGCTTTTATATAAAAATTATCACATCGGGTGGATCTTTATGATTCTACTTGTTTTAGGTAGCTATCATCACTTGAAAGCTCAGGATAAATATCCTCTGCCTTCAAAATTACCTAAAGTAATCTATGGCGATATTCCCGATTCTGCTTTAAAAATGGATGAGTATCAAAATGATCCGTCTGCTGATTATGTCTATCTTTTTAAAGGAGTCGATATACATTTTGATGTTAAGGGGAATTCCATCTCTGCCATTCTAAATTATCATGTTCGGATAAAAGTTTTTACAAAAGATGGTGATAAAGCCGCTCTCGTCGATATCCCTTTTTATTTCAAGAATAATATGGAACGGGTTCTGTTTATTCGAGGAATAACCGTACATAAAAATGGGATACGATTTAAGCTAAATCATTCGGATATTCGTACGATTGGGATAAATGACCGGTACAAGTTAAAAGAATTTAAGATGCCGGATGTTAAACCGGGTTCGGTAATCGATTATACCTATTCCATTAAGCGCAAGTATATTGAGGAGCTTCCGGATTTTTATTTTATGAATACGGAGCCAACCTTGTATTCTCGAATCCGTTTGATTAACAGTAAGTATATTCGATATGATTCGAAGCCGGTAAATATGAAACAGCCTCCTCATCATATTCGGCAAAAAATTGATACGAGTAATGTTCCAAAGATATTTACCGTACCACAACCCCCGCCGGTTGTCATCGATAACTGGTACGTGTTTAATGTACCTGCTCTGCACAAAGAACCCTTTATCACATCGCTGGATGACTATCGCTGGAAAATGAAATTTATCTGGAAGTCATTTGGAAATCCCCGGCAAATTCTGGGTAAAAGCTGGGCGATTGTGGCTGCTGAAATACGTAACAGACAGGGACTTTTAGATAATATCAAAAAGTATCCCGAAGTAACTAAAATTGGGAAAAATATTGCAAAAACTGTTACAAGTCAGAAAGCCCGTTTGGATAGTGTCTTCAGGTATGTGAATGATAAAATAACTTACGATGGCAGCACTGGTGTCTTCAGCACCCAAAATTTGAAGAATGTGATAAATGGACAACCGGCTAATCAGGCAGCGATCAATCAGTCTCTGATCGCGATGCTGCAGGGCGCTGGGATTGATGCGAAACCAATGTTGATATCTACCAGAAAATGGGGAAAAATACTCAATCAGTTTCCTTCTTTATATCAGTTTAATGGAATGATCGCTTATGTTAAACTGAATGGGAAATCCTATTTTATGGATGCGACGATCAAGAATAGTTACCCTAATCTGTTGCCTGTTAAACTGATTAATGGATCGGGCTTTTTGATTACCTCAGATTCTTATAAATGGATTAAGCTTAAACCAAATCGCAGTTATTTCTCAATGAAAATAACGATCCATGCCCGGATTGATACTTCCGGTACGATATCAGGCCGGGTGGTTGCAAAAAATTATGGGTATTTGGCTCAAAAAATAAGGAATCAACTCAACTCTAGTTTGAGCAACTTTGATATTATTCATGAAGATTTATTTGGGCGATATAATAATCCGGTTTTTTCAAACGTGAAATTTGAGAATATTAAGAAATTAAGTCAGCCGGTTGTTGTTTCAGCGGATTTCAAAATTCCACAATATGCTATCAGTTTTCAATCCGGTTTGGAAATGGAGCCTCTTGTTGTTGGATATAAGATGAAAAATCCTTTGGGCAATAATAATCGTAATTTACCGGTTACGTTACAGGCTCCGGAACATATGGAGGTTAATTTTACCATGCGATTACCCAGAAATTACCGGTTGAAACAGTTACAAAATGGCGTAAGTGATCAAATTCCGGGTGCCAGTTTATCGTTTAAATATAATTCGGATGCTCGTAATCTCAGATATCAGTTTCAAGTGAGTGTCAATCGAAAAAATTTTGGTCAGGATTTATTTCCACAACTTATTAATCTCTATGAAAAATGGGTTCAAATCAGTCAGACTAAACTTTTCATAAATAATAAATAAAGGTGACTCAAAAAAAACATAACATACTTGCCCTGGATTCTGCGACTAAAATATGTTCTGTCGCTTTACGAAACTCTGAGAATAATGTGTTAGTGAAAAAAGAAAAAGGGCTTGGGATTCACTCGGAATTGTTATTCGTATTTATTGACGAGGTATTGAACGAAGCCGGGCTTACAATTGACGATTTGGTCGGCGTTGTGGTAACGGCAGGACCTGGATCATATACCGGATTGCGAATTGCAGCAAGTGCAGTGAAAGGATTATTATTCAATAGATCGGTGCCATTATATGGCGTGAATACCCTCTTGTACTTTGCGGCTTCCGCTATGCAGAAAGATCCGGAATTAACCAGAATTCATGCGGTTATTGATGCAAGACGAGTTCATCTTTATCATCAGTTATTTACTGTTAAGAATAATGAATTGCATCCATTGACCGATGTAGCAATCAGAAAAATTGACGAATTGCATGATTATATGGAGAAAGGTGATGGTTTGATTGGAACGGGTATTCATCGCATTCCGGTTGACAATATTGCAGACATTAAGATTTTAGACGACGAAAGTATTCAGGCATCAGTGTTAGTCGATCTTTATGATCAACGTGAAAAATATCTATTAGTTGATGAGTCATCCAAATTAATCCAACAAGTTATACCAGAAGAATTCAATCCACATTATTACAATAAAAGCGAGCCGCAAGTCAGTAAAAAGTAATGTATATTCACTGACTGTGAAATATTTTGGCTTCAAAACTTATTCATTATTTTAAATCCGGATTATTCACCGTTTTTTTTGGGCACTCTCTAAATTGAGGATAGTGTTATTCTTCATTAGTTTTTGTAATATCAAAATGATATGTATTGCTTATTATTAAATACGTGAATAATTAGGGTTAATCATAAAGTTTCCTAAATAAAATATTATTTACATGGCGTGGTTTAAAAGAAACGAAACAAATATCAGAACACGTACTCCGAAAGAAATGCCTGAGGGTGTTTGGGTGAAAGTCCCAACGACCGGCGAAACCATTCACAGACGAGAGTTGGAGGATAACTTATGGGTGGATCCGTTAAGTGGTTATCATTTTCCCATAGGCAGTAATGAATATTTTGCCATTTTATTTGATAATGGCGAATATGAGGAAATCGCTACGGATATACAGCCGACCGATCCGCTCGAATTTGAAGACAGGAAAAAGTATTCCGATCGCTTAGAAAGTTCTCAGAAAAAAACGGGTTTAAGCGATGCCGTTCGTATTGGAGTTGGTATACTTAAGGATATTGATGTCGTTATAGGTTGTATGGATTTCAAATTTATTGGTGGAAGTATGGGCTCTGTTGTCGGAGAACGAATCGCCCGTGGCATTGATTATGCGCGAGAACATCATTTCCCCTTTATTATGATTTCACAATCGGGGGGTGCGCGAATGATGGAGAGTGTTCTCAGCCTTATGCAAATGGCCAAAACCGCGTCGAAACTGGCTTTACTGCATGATGAAAAAGTGCCTTATATTTCACTAATGACCAATCCTACAACGGGCGGAGTCACCGCCAGCTATGCTATGTTAGGTGATTTCAATATTGCCGAGCCAGGTGCCTTAATCGGTTTTGCAGGTCCCAGGGTTATCCGGCAGACAATTGGCCGTGATTTACCGGATGGATTTCAGAGATCGGAATATCTGTTGGAACACGGTTTCCTTGATTTCATCGTGCCGCGTACCCAGATGAAGAGTAAACTATCCAAATTATTGAAAATATTACTACACAAATACGAGGTGTAAGGTACTTCTTAAAAGATCGATTTACTGAAATATTTTGGAT
>DATFMK010000784.1:0-3999 GCA_035267005.1 Balneolales bacterium | reverse complement strand
TTAATGGGTTATTAAGTGTATTGAGGGATAGAATACTGAATGTAGGGGTCAGAACACAGAATCAGAATAAATTTCCCGATCCATCCTTTCAATCCGGACCATCCTGATTCCATTTCCAAACAAATGAAGGCCCAAAGCGGTGGGGACATGCCATGGCATGTCCCCACGGATATAAACGTAAATCCGCTTTCCGTATTCCGTCCTCCGATTTCCGTTATTATTTAATCAACAACATCTTCCTGGTTTTACTGAATTGACCTACTGAAATTTTGTAAATATACATTCCGCTGGCCAGGTTGTGAGCATCAAAGGTAACTTCGTAACTTCCTGCTTTCTGTCGTTTATGAACCAGTGTTCTGACCACTTGTCCCAGGATATTGTACACTTTTAGCTTTACGAGTCCATCTTTAGGTAATTGATACCTTATGGTTGTAGTTGGATTGAACGGGTTGGGATAATTTTGCGACAGTTTGAATGACCGGGGAACAGTTGATTTGGGTTGATGTTTCACAGCAGTTAATTGGTTGGAGACAGTCACGCTATCATCATAGGTACCGTCATTTCCATTGTCGATTAGGATCTTGACCTCGTTACTATCAACCGGTTCTATCAATTGTGAGGAATTAGAACTTAGTTGAACAGATTTATGGGTGAATGCAATCTGATTGTCGCTATTTATATTTTTATAGGCTAAATCATAATTCTTGTTCGAACCGGGGTTATGAATTATCAGATCATATTTTGAATCTGTTTGAATACGGATAGAATCGCCAGATGAGCTTTTTAAGTTTTGGAGTGCATAACTTTTTTCCCACAAACTATCGTCTTTAACAGTTCGTATAGTGATATTTTTTGTCGTCGTATCAGGATTATAGACCTTAAATCCGTTTGAATAGGTTACGATATCAGATTGACTGCTATCGACATTCTCCCGGCTAAAACTATATTCTGATGAATCAGTGAACACAGCGGCATGAACCCTTGACGAATTATAATGACTTAAATGCAACGTGTAATTTCCCTTAGGTAACATATAACCTTTCGGGGGATAGAATTTTCCTGTCAATGGAGTGATGGGAACAGCACCAGTAATATTATTAGTAATATTATGATTTATATAGGTAATCTTATCACCAGTAGAATTAGTGATTTCAATATTTGCTCCGGAAGTATTATAAATAGTAACAGGTGCGACCTGTCCGAAAGAAAGAGATGAAGTTATAGGAACTCTGATTAGGCCCTTATAAAAATGAGGATGTTGTACCAAAAAATTTTTCATTTTTGGAGATAGATAGAAATGTTTTTTTTGTGTACCCCATTTCTCCCCGGTGCTGTCGGTCCAGGTATTTTTTAATGAATCCAGAACAAAAAAACGCTTAGATGAACGAGGGTAATTATTGTTATAAACCATCAACTTATATTTACCCGGTGAGTTCGTTTTTTTAAGTTCGTATGGGTTTACTGCATGACCCTTGTCACTTTTTTTATTACGGTAGGAAATTAAACGACCGTATCCATTATCCTTCCAAAACATTTTTTTCAGTTCCGCTAAGACAGACCTGACATTATTTGTATTTATATTCTTTTTCTGATGTCTCCGAAGCTTCTTAGCATCCTGATATAACCAGAAAGAAGCTAACATCTTTTGGATATATTCCCTTGTCTTTATATCAACTAATTTAGTACTATCAGGCAAACCTGAATAAAGCTTTAAAAGTCCTGTTTTGTGGTAAAAATACAAAAAGCTGGTTACGGCAAACCCATAACATGAACCTTTCCATTTATTATTGGCAAAAGAGGCCCACATATCGACGGTCATGCGTCTCCGTATAGGATGTTTGCGGTTTAGAAATAAATAACTACTCCTTTTTGGGAAGGTCTTGATCCATAGTCTCCATGGCGGGAAAGTGGAAGCTTTAAGTGTATCGAAAGGTTTTCTGTTCGGATAGGGTTTACGATTAAATGGATCTGTTCCGGCTTGATAATTAATACCCTGCCAATTTTTTTTCGGCCAGGCATGGAGTTTATTGTTTACAAAGCCCCATCCATTATTTTTGGGTTTAAACAATACATAATTACCGTTGGTATCAACTTTTGATAACTGTAATGGTTTGATCTTAATATACATCTTATCGGTTAAGCTTGTATCATGGACATTTACTATTTTCAGAACCCCTTTTCTTGCAGCCAGTGTATCGGGTATATCCCATTTATAAAATTGATCACTGTTGTTCTGTGACAGCAATTGATAGGTTTTCCCACTATCCGGACTGAAATAAAGATTTACGGTATCTTTTTTTAACACATCGCTACACCAGGCAATACCACTTTTCCAACCGGATAACACACGGCCGAAATGGCGTTGAATCCCGACAAAAGAACAGCCAGACCCACTCGGGCTACCGATTCCAAGAGAACCTCCGTTTCCAAAACAACTTCCCCCACTGCCAGTCATACCCCCACTGTTTGAAACGGACAGTGCTGTTGTATCGGCAGCAATATTGTCAACAGTAAAATAACTACCGGGGTGCGGATATATCATTTTTAATTCGGGACATATCATACTCAGTTCACCGGACATTGAAAATTGAGTGGATGAAAGAGTACTGGAACCGGAACCTATGACCATCATAACAATAAAGAGGTGATCGGGGACTGAAGTACTATCTGCATAATCAATCGGGATCGTAATTTTCTGGTAACTGCTTATGGCCTGTGAGGTTCGAAATCCCCCTGCTCCTAATACCGTTGTAGAATCTTTGAGTGCAGCCACTCCGATGAGTAATGTGTCTCCACTTACCGGGCTATATGTTATGTTCATTGTGACGTGAGTGGCCCGTTTATTAATGGAAAATCCGGTACCTTTTTTCCCAGCAAATACCATGGGCAGGAAACCATAACTGGTTCCCGGAATTTGAACTACCTCCCCCTTCAATGCATAATTGCCTTTGTAAGAGTTGGTCGTTTGGGTGACCGGTATAATGCCCTGTGAGGGAGCATTATCTGAGAACCAATTGGCCGGTTCGCCATTCGACCATTGCTCAAATCCCCCGTTTAGTATCTGGGCCGATACATTTAGATATAAAAAAAGAATTGTGATAATGTTAACAAATAAAAAGATCGTGATTTTACTTCGTTTCGTGGCCCTCATGAGTTCATTCCCTTTTTGTTATTCATTTGCCAGTTTTAATGATTTTGGAACACCTCGTTGTTATTATACAGGTCGTTCCCTTATCAGTGATATTGAAGGGCTACAGTGTGGGATAATTATACCATATCCGGTGTTATCATATACGGATTTTATATGATTTAAACAGAGTCCGGCTGACTGGGGAAGTCAATATATTGAACGGTCTTTTGATATTTCAAATGCTTATAATACATCGAAAAAGACCGTTTTGTGACAATTAACCTGTTCGTTTAACTGAAATCGACCATGTCGATTAATAGTTCTAAAGATGCCTGTTATCGTATCCATAGTGCCAGCAACAGGATATATATTTCTTATAAATTGTCACAAGTACCTATGTAGTAGGCACATAACCTAAATACAATTTGTTGTAAATCACTTTACAACCCCATATAATTGTGTGTTGTTATCTCATAAAAATCCCTAAATATCGAAATAACCCTACAATTATTATACATTTAAAATAAAATTTTAATTATGGAATGCTAAATTTTACTTTGGTTTCTATGAATAACCAGCAGCCGGTACAACGAATATTAAGTAATAATATGTATCTATTAACTGAATAATAGGTTATTTGACAGGAGCTGATGCAAAAATAATAGTATCTTCGCCTGGCATTATAAATATATTTGATTGACCAATCTTTAATTTCCAATAACAATAACGTGTATATACCAAAATCATTCCGCGAAAAGGATAAGAAAAAGCTCAACTCGTTTATAGAAAGATATAATTTTGCCGTGCTATTCAGTCAAAAAGAAGGACTGCCTTATGCCACACATTTACCTTTTATGATTGATTCATCC
>DATFMK010000783.1:0-2630 GCA_035267005.1 Balneolales bacterium | reverse complement strand
AGACGTGGATATGAAACAGAGTTTCAAAATTAGCATTCCCAACGGGGACGTTGGGAACGAGTATATAGTGATTATAAAACGTCATGAGTGTCATCGCGAGGCGCTTTTTGCCGAAATGACTTTAGGAATCCCGCATGCTTTCGGGGCGATCCCCTTCCGTAACCACAGCCATAAGCCCCAACAACGGCAGGAGATTGCCGCCTCACTTACCTCCGGTCGAAATGACGCGAATGGGCGAAGATGATGGATATGCTGCGGTTCCGAAGTCGCTCAGTCTTTGATATTGCCCAAAATTCCTGGTTTTACAAAGCCTTCTATAATTAAAGTTTAAAATCTCGTATATTAATCCAGAATAAACACAATCATAAGATTTTTTTGATAGTAAGGTTATTACCATTACTTTCGTAATCACACATTTTGAACCAACAGCAGAATTATGTATCAGGAAAAATTCTTCTATCTCTGTAAAGTACCTTTGAATGCGGCCACACCCGAGGATGTAGAGATTTTGAAAAAGGCCGCAAATACATCGGAATTCCCGGAGCTTTTTAAAGAGTATGAGGATCTACGTTCCCATGCTTTTAATAACGATAGTTTATTCAGTATCATCCGTGCCGATGAAATTCATATCATTGTTCGAACAGCTAATGATACACTGGCAAAAGAAACGGCATTAGAAGAATCGACGCCCAACCTGGTTACCAATCTACAGCATAAGGTGATGCAGTCGAAGGATAAGGAAGCTCAGAAAATACTTAAGGAAATCCACGAGATTGAGACTGATATCAAATAAGATTGTTTCCTTTAATGGCCCGTTTCTGCTTGAAATGGGCTTTTTTTACGGAATATGGAATGATCTTATTGAGAGAAGACTATGCAAAACCGTCTGAAAGAGATTTTTAAAGTTTGCGATTATGAGCAGTGAAAAAACAATAAAAGATCAGCTCCTGCAGGAATCGGAGACGTTAGTTGACTTGTCGGATGAGCTCGAAGAGGCTATAAAAAAGAACGATCAAAATGCGGCCGATGAAGTGATTCATCAATTGGATGCAATGGGTTCAGTACTCGTCAAACGTCTTGATAAGTTAGAGGGTGATGATTTGGCATATGCCAATTTTATGCTGGGTTCCCTATGCACGACGCTTCGTATGTGGCCACAGGCAGAAGAATCCTATAAAAAAGCACTGGACCACTGGCCCGATCATGTCGGTATCCTGAACGAATTGTTTTTAAGTCTTTATGAGCAGGATAAATACAAAGAAGCGGAAGATATCATTAAAAGAAGTATAGAATATGGTGGTGAGACGCCAGATGTCCTGCAAAATTTTGCCGCTGTATTAGTTAAACTTGATCGACTGGAGGAAGCCAAAGTGGTGCTTTTTAACTGTACCGCCAAATTCCCTGACGATGAGGAATCCAAGACGATGTTAGAAGTGTTGGATAAGATGATGAACTAACTTTTTATCCGCGAACTTTTATCCCGAATTATTTACATAACCCATAAGAAGTAATACGTATCATATTGTAAATAAAGTAACTTATAAAAATTGAACCGATCCTCGATTTCGAGGACACTAAAAAGATCTGCGAAATTTGGCCGTGCTCTGCGTTGCTCCGAAAGCTTTCGGAGCGCCTTGATCACGACTAAATTTCTTGGTGAATAATCCGGGTTAACCACGATAAATCATGTCTTCCAAAAAGAAAAAAAAGCAAGTCCTGAAGAATAAAGGATGGAAATATACGATCATTTATGAAGATCGTGATATCGTTGTTGTCAATAAGCCGGCGGGTCTTCTGTGTGTTCCGATTCCGCATTCAAAAGCGGATAATTTATTACAGTTTCTGAAGCGGGATCTGCGGCATAAATCTAAGGAAGTTAACACCGTCCATCGTATTGATCGATATACTTCCGGTATTGTGGTTTTTGCTAAAAACAAACCCGCCCGTCATAAACTTATTCAACAATTTTTGAGTCACACACCTAAACGGACTTACCTCTCTCTGGTCAGAAACCGGATGGAGAATAATCAGGACACTCTTGTTCATTATCTGAAACGTATTAAGAGCGGATTTAGAAATATTGTGGTATCTGCAGATGATCCTAAAGCGGGAATGGCGCGTCTGAGTTATAAAGTGATGGATCGATTTCCGGATACCACACTTGTTGAAATTGAATTAGACACCGGATTGAAAAACCAAATACGGGTACAGCTGGCACAAATCGGACATGGTATTGTTGGTGACCGGCACTACTCATCGAAGGAGAAAAAAGAGAAGTTGATCAATCGTCCGGCTTTGCATGCCTGGAAATTATCTTTAGAACATCCTTCTCAGAACAAAGAAGTTTCATTCAGTGCTGAAATACCCAAAGATATGCAGCGGCTAATTGATCATTACAGGGGACATTCTTCAGGAATATGATATAATGTCTAGGGCACGGGGATAAATTTTATAAATTTTGGGAAATTTTGGGAAAGGGACTATGGTACCGCATTTTCGTAACCTATGAGTCTGCTGGACTTAACCCGAATTATTCACGTAACCAATAAGAAGTAATACATACCTTTTTTTTTATTAAATAACTTAACGTGAGGTTCGTTTAAGCTTATAATCTATCAACTTAATAAAAA
>DATFMK010000782.1:0-3384 GCA_035267005.1 Balneolales bacterium | reverse complement strand
ATTCACCTTTATGGATACTCACAAGAAGCGCATAAACAATCATGATCGCTGTCCAAAGGCGAATGCTTTTTCCCAGGAATGATTTAGTATCGTTTTGCGCCATAGGACTCTCTTTAAAAGGAATATGTGTGCACTTTTCATAATTAAAGTGCACAAACCCACTTGTTACATGCGAGATTGATGCAGATACGGGTCAATAATCAATGCGTTCTGATAACAAATCTATATGTCCTTATCTATCTGTTTATATATAAATTATTCAATAAGGCAAGAAGATCTCTATTAAGAAACTGATGAATAAGTAATTTTAATAATAATTCGTAAGTGTGTGATATTTTTGAATATTTGATCTGCTTTGGATAAGGTTATCATTTTTTTATGATTTTTTTAAAACATAATGTTTTCTTAAAGACAAACCCTGCAGAATTGATTACTTTTATCAAGTTTAATATCCAAGTTTGACCAAAATTTAATTAGATAAAACATTATGGATCTTGTAAAGAAAATCACTACAGTTTTAACGCTGATACTTGTCTTTGTTGGGTATTCGATAAAGGCGAATAGTCAGTCACTGCCCAAACCCAAACACGTGGTTATAGTTATTGAGGAAAATCATGGGTTTGATCAGATTATTGGATCAAAAGCAGCTCCTTATATAAATCATCTGGCAAATGAAGGAGCATTATTTACAAATGCCCATGGGGTAACCCATCCTAGTCAGCCTAATTATATCGCTATTTATTCGGGAGATATTCAAGGTGTGACAGATGATCATTGTATTGCAAAAGATAAACGTTTTACGACAGCAAACCTGGGAAATGAGCTTATCAGCAAAGGGTATACGTTTACCGGTTTTTCGGAATTCCAGCCCAAAGAAGGTTTTAACGGTTGTGGGGTTGGTAAAAGTATTTTCAAACATGGCAGTCCGGTTTACGCCCGAAAACATAATCCCTGGGTTGATTGGCAGAACTCCCCCAAAAATGGAGTTCCGAAATCGGTCAATAAGACTTTTAAGAGTTTTCCAAGGAATTTTAACAAACTACCTACCGTTTCTATCGTAATTCCTGATGAGGACAATGATATGCATAATGGTCCTGACCCTAAAACCATACGTCGTGGAGACAAGTGGTTAAAAACTCATATGAATGCTTACATCCAATGGGCAAAAAAACACAACAGTTTATTTATTCTGACTTATGATGAGGATAACGATACCCCCGCCAATCACATCCCTACCATATTTGCTGGTCAGATGGTAAAAAGCAAGCATTTTAATGAATATATTAACCATTACAGCGTTCTTCGGACGATCGAGGATATGTATGGTCTCAATCATGCCGGTCCGGCCAAAGAAAAAGCCATAACGGATGTTTGGAAGTAAATGACTTGAAGACTTTTTATATATTTAAAAAAATCCCCATTTATATATAATGAATGGGGATTTTTTAGATTTTATATGAATTGGGGAAAGGGTGATACGGAGGTTGGTGAGGAATGAAGTTCAATTAATCATATAAAATTTGAGGATTCGGGTAGAAAATAATTTCACCCAAAGAGGATTATCTGTAGTGCGGTATGAATATCCGTTTATACTTGATTGTATTATATTATTAGTCTTGAGCCGCAGGGTGAGGCTGTTGTTATCGACACGAAGGGTTATTATACGATTAGTGAATTTAAAGACAGTCTTAAACCGATGTTGTATTTTTATAAACGCAAATAATGAAAGAGATATCTATCCATGTCATTTCAAAGCTTGTCGAGGAAACTATTAACACTCAGGTACCTTTTTATCTTTTTATTTCGGGTAAAAGTTAATAGGTAGTATTAGATTTCTCCATTCTGTCGGTATGACAAAGTTGGTTGGGGTTCCCAACTATCAGGTTTTGACTTCTTGTTTGGATGCTATCGCTATGTTTGGGGGGACGCTTCTGCGTTCAGTGATATGGAGAATGTTAATATTTTTACTGGTAAATTTACTAGAATTATTTACTTCAGTTCTTAAAAGCATTCGGGATACGTTTTCTCTATTCAGTAGAATAAATCTAAAATCCGCAAGTATTGTATTTGCTTATGCAAACTCCCGCCAAACCTATCTTGGGTGGTCTGCTGGAAAAGATTTTCCTTACCAATAAGCAATCCTCGATTGTTTATATGGGTATATCGAATTCTTATTATCTTGAAAAAGACATACGATTCCCCACCACGTAACCAAAGATTACGTCTCTCGCCTGTCGATTTGTCCTGATCGAACATTTCACCGGTTTGCTGATTTTAGATTATTCTATAGTTGATATGGATCCCATTTGTAGAAAAGTAAAGTTTAGGCAATCAGAAAATTTTCTATAGATACCCAGATTCTTGTGATGACTTACCATCCGGACCATGCGGAAGACAAAGAGGACATGATATCGATTGAAATGGGAATTTGAAATAGCTTCCATGAAACGGGTATGTTAACCCGTATTATTCACCAAGAAATTTTATCGTGATCAAGTTGAAGTTAAAAATGCACAAGAAACGTACAAAGGGATAATGATTAAGCGTTTTTAAACTTAGATGCAGTCCCGAACGCTTTCAGGAAAAATTGCGCATTATTAACAATATGTCATAAATATTTATATATATGTGTATAAATAATTAATATTATGATAATATACTCATAAACATTTGATAATAATAATGAAGGGGGGAGTGTACTATATTTATAGCAAGAAGTAAGGAAATTAAATTAATAAATAAATCAGTACACTCGACTTGAGAAATTCATTTTATTTAAAACAACTTAGATTCAGCCTTCTTCTGGCTGTGGCACTATCTCTGACAAATGTCAGTTGGGCACAACAGGATCCCGGTCGAAATACGGGAAAGATCGTTGGAAAGATTGTAGATGCCGGAACAGGCGAAACCGTGATTGGGGCGAATGTTGCAATTACGGGAACAACTAAAGGTGCTGCAACCGATATCGATGGAAAATATGCTATTCGTGGACTAAATCCCGGAACTTATTCGATCACTGTTTCCTATATCTCTTATGCCAAAAAGAATATAACAGGTATAGAGGTCAAGGCGGGTGAAGCCACGACAGTCAACGTATCATTGCAGCCTAAAACAGTGGGGCTGGGTGAAGTCACGGTAACAGCCCAAGAGAATAGAAGTGACGAAGCCGGTTTACTGGCTATACAGAAAAGATCGGTATCTGTTGAGGATGGTATTGCATCAGAGCAGATCTCCAAAATTGGCGATAGTAATGTTGGTGAAGCCATGAAGCGTGTTACCGGGGTCACCGTTGAAAATGGTAAAGATATATATGTGCGGGGATTGGGTAATCGATATAGCAATATCCAACTCAATGGATCCCAGATGCCGTCCACCGATCCCAAT
>DATFMK010000781.1:0-7976 GCA_035267005.1 Balneolales bacterium | reverse complement strand
CGATATTGATGAAGAAAAACAGAATATATTTAATAGTGGGTCTGTTAATTATTGTCTGCAGCTTTCAAGTGCATTCAGTCAGGGCGCAACAAGTTTACAGTTTTATCAATAAAGATTCCCTGCGAGTGGGAGATAAGTTCGACTATTATCTCGTAGTCAAACAGAATAAAAAATATGATGATGTTATTTATCCCGATTCATCACAGTTTGGAAGCTGGTTTCATATATCAAATGTAAAAAATTACAGCAAAACAGATTTTTCAGACAGCCTCGTTTATTCCTTACAGTTTTTTGGTGTCAGGGACACATTGATTCCTCCAATGAAAGTTGCTTTTGTTTCAGGCAACGACACGACTGTCAAGAAAACGGCACCGATTTCCATTTTCTTCAAGACGGAAATCAAAAATAAAAAAGATGCGAAGTTTCAGCCACTTAAACCCATATTTGAGTTTGCGTTATCGTTGCTGCCTTATATTCTGATACTTATCGCGCTGCTTCTGCTTGGTTGGTTTGGATACCGGTGGTACAAGAAAAAACAATTGGAAGAAAAACCGGAAGAAAAACCCAAACCAGAACCCAAGGTATTTGTCGATCCACTTAATGAACTGGAGAAAAAACTGTTTAGCCTACGTTCCGATGATTCCCTGACCAATCGGGATTATAAAACATTTTATTCCAAGCTGGGAGATGCGCTACGCGAATATTTTGAAAACGTCTACCACATTACAGCATTAGAATTGACGACACGTGAATTAATCAGGGAATTGGATACTATTGCGGTAGACAGAGAGTTATTCAAACAGACCAACGCAATACTTCGTCAGGCCGATATGGTGAAATTTGCTAAATTTACTCCGACGGTCGATCAGGCTTATAAAGATTTAAAAACAGGTGAAGAATTTTTAACACGGGCGAGAGAAGTCGATCGTGGTCGTATCAGTTATCTGAGACAGCGGTTTGAACAGGAAAATACCGTTGTCGAAGAAGATCAAACCGATGACACAGAGCAAAATGAAGAGGAATTCAACGAAGATAAGACAACATGATTTGGAAAGATCCTGAATGGTTCTGGGCGTTACTCATTATACCGGTAATTATTGGATTACAGGTTTGGCGGTATTATAAACACCGGTTACCAACACTGACTTTTTCCAGTGTATCTTATTTAAAAGATTTACCTGGAAATTGGCGGAAATGGGGACCCTGGGCGACTTCGTTTTTTGAAATTGTCGGGATTGTCCTGGTTGTGATAGCATTAGCCCGTCCACAACTGGAGAATACCCATATCAAAAAATCGACCAAGGGGATTGATATCATGCTGGCTTTGGATATCTCAACCTCGATGAAAGCCGAGGATTTGAAACCCAGCCGATTCAAAGCCGCCAAAATGGTGGCATCCGATTTCATTGACAAGCGTCCGTCCGATCGTATAGGTCTTGTAATTTTTGCCCGCCAGAGTTTTACGGTTTGTCCGTTAACGCTCGATCATGATTTGTTAGAGAAATTATTGAATAATGTAAAAATGGGTGTAGTCGAAGATGGTACAGCTATCGGGATGGGCCTGGCGACTGCCATTAATCGGTTAAAAAGCAGTAAAGCCAAAAGTAAGGTTATAATCCTGTTGACCGACGGACAAAATAACGCGGGGCAGATCGATCCGGTTACTGCAGCTGATATGGCGGCAACTTTTGGTATTAAGATTTATACGATTGGTGTAGGATCAAAAGGAGTTGCTCCTTATCCCGTCAATGACCCGATTTTTGGTAAAAGATATCAAAACATAAAAGTCGACATCGATGAAAAAATGTTGACGAAAATTGCCAATACGACAGGAGGGGAGTATTTCCGGGCTACTGACACAAAAAGTCTCCGGAAAATTTACGATCAAATCAACAAGATGGAGAAAACGAAAATCAAACAAAAAGTATTTGTTGATTATAAAGATCTGTATCCCAATTATTTGTTGCCTGGTATTTTATTCTTCATCTTAGCATTTGCCAGTGATAAGATTATATTTCGGTCGGAGTTGCGGTGATTTGAATCATTCCATTTCTTATTTAAACTAAAATAAGGCTCATTGTCTTTTAGGTCGTATTTTCTTTTCTATAATAATCTCTTGAATAACGTAAGCGCTTTCTTTATTATCAGGAGAGTTCACTATTAGAAAGGTTGTAAGTTAATTAACGAGCGATAATTTGTTATTATCAACTATTTCTTGAATAGTATTAACATATTTGTATGTCATTGATAATAAAATAGATATGTTTCGATCTTCAGTATATCATCGCATTATTGTTACTGGCAATTATCAAATAATACTATTAATTAAACAATATCATTTACCCATTTAGTTTAATGTTCTGATGTAATCGATGAAGTCTTTTGAAAATAAAGAGTCTTTATTAATTGAGAAAATCCGTGAGGGGGATAAGCACGCCTTTGAAATTGCTTTCCTGAAATACTATGAACAACTATTTAAGTTTAGTTGGAAATATGTCAGATCGAAAGCAGCGGCAGAAGACATTACACAGGATGTTTTTACATCATTTTGGGTAAAACGATCCCAATTGGATCCCGAAGGGCATCTGAGAGGACTACTTTTTGAAGCTACTCGTAATACTTGTCTTAATTATATTAAACACCAAAAAATTGTTGATCAGTATATAGCAGAAAGTAGGGAACAAATGGAAGGTTCCTATGAGCAAATTGATATTCATGAAAAAGAGGGTGACAATATTGATCAAATTACAAACGAGGTGATTGATCATTTACCAGAAAAAGCACGTCGAATTTATAATTTAAATCGTAAAGAAGGACTAACATATAAGGAAATTGCAAATTATTTGGGGATTTCAGTAAAAACTGTCGAATCTCAAATGCGAAGAATTTTGAAAATTCTTCGAAAACAACTGTCTCAATACTTAACAATTTCTATCATAATCGGTTCTTGTTTGCTTTGGCTATCCATAATAATTTGTCATTGACTAATGGAGAGGATATTTAATTTTCTCATACCCTTTTAGGACACTTATTTTCCACAAACTTCCTCTCTTATAGTCCGAGTTAGATAGTAGCTTTTAAAATTATTATGGTGGATAACATCTCACTTCTTTCTTAACAATCCACTAACAGATGGCCTGTCAGCGTTAAATTTGATCTTTGTAAAAAAATCTAAAAAAAATTACAGGGTAAACTAAATCTCAGTTGTAATCTAATTAAAGACGGTTAAAAAGAGTTTATGAATTGGAATTTATTATATAAATACGTTAATGGAACTTGTACCCGTAACGAGCTCCGGCAAATTTCCGAATGGTTGAAGGAGAATCCTGCTAACGAGGATTTTTTTACTTCATTCATTGAGAATGTTTACAAAGAAGATATTGATTTTGAAGTTGATGCTCAGGCTGCTTGGGAAGAATTTAAGAGAAGAAATGAAAACGCTTCTCACTCCCATCGGGAAACCAAGGAAATATCGACCGGATTAAAACCATTGGAAAATACGCAAGATATTTTTACGGCAAATAAAAAGCGAAGTATTAAATGGGCATATGCTGCTGTAGCTGTCATTCTAATTACCGCATCATTCTTTGTGTTTGTAATTAACAGCAAAAAATCGGTTAAGAAAAATAGTCAGATAGCCTTCCAGAATATTACAACATCCAAAGGTCAGCGTACAACGATCAATTTAAGCGATGGAACCAAAGTAATATTGAATGCGGATAGCAAGTTGAAAATCCCAAAAAATTATGATCAGACCGACCGCAGGATTTATTTACAGGGTGAAGCTTTTTTTAAGGTGAAACATGATGCCCAACATCCCTTTATGGTTATCGTAAATCATAATTTTATTAAAGATTTAGGTACACAATTTAATGTTACCGCCTATGACACATCAAAAATGGTTGTCGTAGTGAGAGCAGGATTGATTTCATTGGGACAAATGGAGCAGAATAACCAATCGAATACTCTTGCGCGCATATCTCCCAATAAAAGGGGGGTTTTGGATAATTCCGGAAATCTGACCATATCAAAAGTGCATGATATAAATCGATACATAGGTTGGACTAAAGGTGAGCTGATTTTTCATCAAACCCCTTTTCAGGAAGTGGTAAAGCGGTTGGGTCGCTGGTATAATATCGATTGTAAAATTGGAGATCCTGATCTCAAGAATCGCACTTTAACAGCAACTTATAACAACTTATCGGAAAGTGAAGCACTTAAAGTGTTATCTATGACCATGAATATCAATTACATCCGTCATAATAGGACCATCATTTTCCGAACAAAATGAAGCAAGACTCATGAATTTGAATCACTTAAATACAATAAATGGAGAATATAATTTATGAAACATAAAAGGATACGAGAGACTCTTTTATGGAAATGTATTGGTATTTCTGTTTTTCTGTTATTTATACAACCATTTGGTGTATTAGCACAGAAGGGAACTGCGACTATAAGTCATAAGAAAATATTAGCAAGTACTTATGAACTTAAAAATCAAAAGCCGGATACTCAAGAAAAACAGGGCGCGGAGTTAAATAAGATTGTCATTCTGAAAAAAGGGAAACAAAGATTTATATCTGTTATAAAATCTATTGCAGATCAGACTGGATTAAAGCTTTCGTATAGTGAGCAAATAGTGCCGGTTAATAAGGAAATTAATATTGAGGAAGTTAAGCTTACGGCCAGAAAGGCATTAAAAAATGTTTTGAAAGGCACATCACTCAGTTTTGATGTTTATTCGAAGCAATTGGTTTTATTTCTAAAAACACAAAGTGATAATCAATCACAGGAAATATCTGTAACTGGTAAAGTTACTGATGCTGGCACGGGACAGACACTCCCGGGGGTGAACATTGTCATTAAAGGAACGACTCAAGGAACTGCAACCAATTCAAAAGGGATTTATAACATTTCAGTTCCATCTCTTCAGGACACTTTGATTTACTCCTATATAGGCTATCAAACGAAAACGGTACCTATTAATGGTAGAACAAAGATTAATATAGCACTGACTACCAAAATATTAAATGGACAGACGCTTGTCGTGGTAGGTTATGGTACACAAGAGAAAAAAGATCTAACGGGTTCTATTGCGACGATTAAGACTCGAAATTTGTCATCTGTCCCGGTACCTAGTGTTAGTGATGCGCTTCAGGGTAAAGCATCGGGCGTGCAAGTTATTTCCTCCGGTGTTCCTGGAAATGACGCGACTTTTCGAATTCGTGGGACCAGTACGATTAATAATAGTAATCCTCTTATAGTCATAGATGGTGTGCCGACCAATACCGGATATAATATGCTGAATCCGAATTCAATAAAATCCATACAGGTATTAAAAGGTGCCTCTGCAGCCGCGATTTATGGATCAAGGGGAGCTAATGGTGTAATTATCATTACGACTAAAAGTGGAAAAAGTGGGCATAATCAATTTAATGTTGATGTTTATCGTGGCATTCAGCAAGTCACAAATTTACCAAACATGCTTAATGCCACGCAATATGCGAAGTTATCCAACAGCATGTTGGCTAATAACGGTTTACCCGAAAATTCAGCTTTTTCCAAACCTTCTTCCCTCGGACAAGGAACTGACTGGTTGGGTCATTTATTTCATACAGCTCCCATTCAAAGCTATTCGATTTCTTATTCGGGCGGAAATAAAAAGACAAATTACTACGTGTCGGGTAATATGCTGGATCAACAAGGAACGGTTATTTCTACCGATTATAAACGTTACTCTATTCAGCTTAATTCTGATACAAAATTATTGAAAGACCTGACGTTTGGAGACCGATTGACATTGGAACATGACATTAAAAATCATGGGAACTACAGCATTATAAATGCAATGAAAGCATTGCCAACGCAACCTATATATAATTCTGATGGAACCTATGCCGGACCTAATGGAAGAGCTTCATGGGTTGGAAGTATTACTAATCCTGTAGGGCAGGCTAATTTGATTAATAATTCTACTTTGGGATATAATATTTTAGGATCTGTGTATGGTAAATTACAAATAACCAAACATTTAAGATTTAAGTCTGATTTTGGAATTAAAGCTAACTTTTGGGATGGAAGAACTTGGTCACCTAAATATAATTGGCAACCCATTCCTCAGCCCAAATCATATCTATCGGAGAATTATAATAAAAACATTACCTGGCTGACGGATAACACACTAACTTATGATAAAATGTTTAATGATGGCCAGCATGTGAAAGTTATGTTGGGAACCAGCGCACAGAGTAATCGTTCGGATTGGATGCGTGGTTCTGTTCAGGGATTTGCAAGTAAAAAAACACAGCAATTAACAAACGGAACCGACCAACCTACATTGAATGGCGATGCCTCGGAATGGAGTTTGTTATCGTTTATGGGAAGAGTTAATTATTCTTATAACGATACTTATTTGGTAACAACTACGCTTCGCCGTGATGGTTCCTCACGTTTCGGTTCTGGTAACAAATGGGGATTATTTCCTTCCGGTTCTGTAGCATGGAGAATTTCAAACGAGAACTTTTTTAAACCTGTCAAATTTATAAATAACCTTAAACTCAGGGCAGGTTATGGGGTTACAGGTAATCAGGAAATTGGTAATTATTCCTTCGCTTCGGTACTTCAGACTGTTCAATACAATTTAAACGGACAATTGGTTGGTGCTGTTGTACCGAGTGTTATGCCGAATCCCAATGTTCATTGGGAATCCGTTGAACAGTATGATATCGGACTTGATGCTGACATGTTTAACAACCGCATCAGCCTTACTTTTGATGCCTATATCAAAAATACAAATGGAATGCTCGTACCTGAATCTGTACCTATTACAACCGGTTATTCGGACATCAATGTACCCTCGATCAACGCAGGTAAGATGCAAAATAAAGGAATGGAGTTATCGGTGTCCTCCAAGAATGTAAAAGGTAAATTCTCCTGGAATACAAAATTTAATATTTCTTATAACAGAAATAGAATCGTAAGCTTAAACGATACCGTACCAATGCCAGAGGGAAATATTGACTTTAATTACACTGTTGGGCGCTTGGAAGCCGGTCATCCAGTTAATGAATTTTACGGTTATGTGACTAATGGCATCTTTCAAAATCAACAACAGGTCAATGCTTATGCCGTTCAGCAACCTGGTGCGGATCCCTATAACCGGACAAGTCCTGGTGATATTAAGTTTGTGGACCTCAATAATGACGGTGTGATTAATAGTAATGACCGCACATACATAGGTAATCCGAATCCTGATTTTACTTTTTCCTTGAATAATAGCTTCAGCTATAAAAATTTCGATCTGCAAATCTTCCTGCAGGGAGTTTATGGTAATAAAATCTTTAACGCCAATCGAATTTGGAATCAGGGAATGGCATCTGCAATCAATCAAACTTCGGCAGTCTTAAATCGATGGACCGGGCCGGGTACAAGTAATACGATGCCGAGAGCGATCTATAATGATCCCAATGGAAATACAAGAGTTTCTAACCGATATGTAGAAGATGGATCATATTTACGAGTCAAAAACATAACGCTCGGTTATACTTTGCCAAGACGTTTGAGTCAACGTTTCAGTGTCAATATGGCCAGAATTTATATGTCCGGAGAAAATTTATGGACTCTTACGAATTATTCAGGAATCAGTCCGGAAGTACCTGTGAACGGGATTGATTTAAATGTTTATCCTGTAGCCAGAACGATCAGTTTAGGACTCAATATCAGATTCTAAAGTACAAAGGTAGATACCATGAAATTTAAAAATCACATATATCAAGTAATATTATTGACCATTTTATTAGCGGGGTGTAAGTCACAATTTTTAAACAAAGCACCGCTCGATTCGATCAATACTGCAAATTTTTATCAAACTAAATCGGATGCTATTGCCGCAATAAACGGTGCTTATCAACCGCTGCAATGGCCCAAATTATATAATATGCGGATGTGGACGACCGATATTATGGCTGGCAATT
>DATFMK010000780.1:0-5782 GCA_035267005.1 Balneolales bacterium | reverse complement strand
TACAGACCTGGATAAACTTTTGCAGATGACGCCCGACTCTTCGTATATTTCAAATCTTACAAAACAAGCCGAAGTAGCTCAGTTGGTAGAGCAACGCTCTCGTAAAGCGTGGGTCGTCGGTTCAAGTCCGATCTTCGGCTCGGTATTAAACCCATAAGCAATATATAAATAATTACTTATGGGTTTTTTATTTTGCATAGGTACAACATAGGTACAACAAATTTATAGAAACTTTTAACAATTTATTGAACAAACAACGTTTCAATCCTTATTCTTCTGGATAGTAATTCAAAGCCGGTAAACCCCCACTTTCGGCACCGTAAAAAGTATTAGGTTGTTAATATTTAAATACTTAAGGCTTTTTTTATTTTAAATTGGTACAACTAAGGTAAAACAATTTAAATCTTATAACTATTTAATTTATTACACCATTTTAGCATATCTGATAAAGCCAACAAGAAATAACAATGTTCATCTTAAAACTTATAAGTAGCTTTTTAATTCCTCGAATTCATTACCTTCTTTGAACCTAATGATTTCGAAAAAACTCATTTTTTAGTAACCACCCGAAATAACGTCGCATTCTTATAAATAAATATATCGCTTCCCGTCACGAATATATTCTGAAGTGATCGCGGTTTTTCCGGATTTATTGAGCCTAGGTAATAGGATTGCTCCCCTTTGAAATCCACATCATAAAAATCATACTGCAGTTTGTATTTCCTGGGATTTTTATTGTTTGATAGTTTAGTTAGCGTCCGGATGATGATTAAAGCATTATTATCATTTACCGGTACTATGTGTTGAATGCGGCTAAAGTTTCCATTTACAATAAATAATTCTAGCTTTTTCCTGATGTATTTTTGCTTACCGGTAAAAAAATCAGCGATTTTGTAGGTTTGTTGTAGTTTGAATTGTTGATTGTATACGTAAATCAAAGGCAGGCGTTTATATGCTACAATATATTGTTTTCTATTCGGCAAATAACGAACCAATCCATCCGAGACGAAAGGCCGTATTAACATCCATTGATTATGTATGGCATAGGGTTGGCCAAAGGATGTCACTGACTTTCCACTGAGTTTTACTACGTGGACAGCTTTTAAATGTTCTAATTTATTCTTGAGCTGTTTCTTATTTATACCACGCATTGAAAACGAACCTAAAATAGCTAAAGAATCTCCGGATATTGTGAGGGATGACGGAATGAAACCGAGTTTTGTCTCTCCGGCATAGGCGCATGTTTGGTTATTGCAATTAAAACGGGATACCTGCATCTGGTTAGCAAGATAAATTCTATCGCCCCTTTTCACCATATCTTTAGAAAACAGTAATTCTCCAGGTCCCCTGCCATTTTTGGCAACATCCATACTTTTATCGTTAGATATATTATATTCGATCAATCGATTATTGCGGGTATCAAGCAATAATACATTATCCTTGTTCAGGGAAATGACATTACCCACATCTGCTGTAATTTGAAGTTTTCTTAATGAAAATTTTTGAGGATTCTGAAGATATTGATTCAAGGTATTCAGCACATCACTTTTCCCGGGAAATTTTGAATACGTAGTTTTTCTATTGATGATAATATGGCTGTCATTATAATGCGGAATATCCTTATTTACCGGCACCATAATCGTTTGGGGTTGACTCTTATGACTACATGCTGAATTAATAAAAAGCAATAGTAACAGAAAACCACTTATCCTATTAAACCCTGATATTTTCATGGGTATAACCGTTAGTTAATAATTGCGATGCGTATAATATGTCTAACTTAAGGTCAAATATCTGATATATAATTGATAATTCTCGGATATCGCAACACTTATCTTTCATACTATCCAATGATTAACATAATCTTACATTTATTAATGAATTTGTAAAATTACGGACGACTAACGAGATCCCCCATCCTCGTTCATCTATTAATCTGCGAAAATCTGCCTGATCTGCGGTCTATTCTGTCTGAATTGGGATTTCCCAGATTAAGGGATTATTGGATTGGGTACATAATCCAATAATCCCACAAATCCAAATTCTGACAAATGGAACGCGGATGACGCGGATTGTGCGGATTTCCGCTGATTTGATTTATCTAAGAACATAAAAATCATTTCGGTTTTTGAATTGATAATTACTCATTATTCTTTACTCATTGCTCCCATTTCATCAACCAAAAAGTGAGATTTTTACAGTGTAAAATACCGTAGTAAAAGAAGTGTAATTCCCTGTATAAAAGTCATAAACCCATATTGGGGATGCTCTGAGTGTGAGATTTTAACCCTTTAAAATAACGGAATGAAAGTATTTGATTCTAATAATAGATATGATTAGATAAAGATAAGTGAGTATTTAGGTTGATTCAATGATGATTGAAAACACAAATATTATAAGATCGTTATATGATCTTGTGAAAATTAATTACTAATCATAAAACGGTGATGATTATGAAAGATCTGGAAAAATTCAAAAACTTAGGCGAGTTACTTAGTAAAACACAAATGAAAAAGATTCTGGGAGGTCGTATTGGGACTGATTGTACAGCAGGTTGTTGTAATTGCCATGGAGGTATTTCATGTGGTCCCGCATGCCCTGGACAGTATGGACAAACAGAATGTTACAATACTGGATATCCAAGTTATGGTTGTACGTATGGTGGATCACCTTGTACGGGGACAGCTTGTTAATTAATTCATCATATTAATAAAGTAGTCTATTTTATTTCGAGTTATTTTATATAATGCAATCAAGAAACAGTCTAGTATATTAAAAGAAAGACATCTAAATAAGGTAGGGATATCACAATAACTCTGTTGGTTTACTCATCCAGATTCTGGAAAATTGACAAGACTTAGGAGATATAAATAAAGCCTTATTTCTAACACTTTTTAAAAAAGACAAATGTATTATACATCGAAAAACTTGAATTAATTTTTTTCTAAAATTGATGATAAGATTTAAATAATAATAATCTGATTTCTAATATCTTATAAAGATATAATTATACAGTGTAAGGAAATTATAAAAAACCGTTCTTTGACCAATATCATCATATTCGCGACTTCAATATCCTCAAATATTACTAATATACTACGGTTCTGAAATCACTTAGGCTTTGATATTGAACAAAATCCTTGGTTTTGAAAAGACTATTACAATTAAAGTCTCTGTAATTTCATTAAATCTGTATAATTATGTTTGATTTAACAATGAAAAACAAAATAATATTATTTTCAGTTTTATGGTTATGTCAGCTATCAGCTTGCTCATCTCATAATACTAACAAGATTCCTCCAAGAGTTCGATATCTAAAACATCTCACTATTATACCAACTAATCATAAGCCTGAACATAAGATTATATTAAAAAAGAATACGACATATGGAGATTCCTCAGGTTTCTATTTGATTCCTAAGTTTAAAGGAATTGCAGTTGATTATAAAAAAAGAGTCTATATATTAAATTTTCCAGAAAAATTAATATATGTATATAACCCAGATGGCTCCTATCTTCGCAAGATAGGGAAAAATGGCCGGGGGCCAGGTGAGTTTCAATGGCCTTTAGCTATCAGGATAAAGCATAATAACTTATATATTCTTGGTTATAATCAGCAAAAAATTTGCGTATATAATCTTAAAACCTTGCATCATGTACGTGATGATTACCTTTCCTTAAACAGAATAACAGGGAAAAAGCCTTCATGGTTGATATGGGCATCTAATCACAATTGGTATTATCGGGCGGTTAATTTTTATGTCCGGTCGGATGACAGTTATCTGGTATTTTTTAGTGATAGTGATATTGGTATAGGGGAAAATATATCTGGAAGAACTTATGTGGTCTCCATTTTCAAACCCGATGAAGGGAAATATAGCAGGCAGAATATACTCAGTTTTCCATGGACTGAAGGCTTACTAGCTAATAATAAAATGGTGATACCTTATGTACCATATAAACGTCGTTCCGAGTTTACATATTTTGACGGACAATTAGTCTACGGTTGGACCGGTGATTTTCTGTTTAAATTTTATAATGATGATGGCAATTATGAGAAAGCCTTTTGTTATCCTTATAAAAAAGCCAAATTAAAAATTAAAGATATCTTAGCCTATTATCATAATCCCAGCAAACAAATAATAAAATCCATACGAGATGATTCGTTGCCTAATACCTGGCCCGTTTTCAATAAAGTGGTTATGAGTGATAAGAGACAGCTTTGGGTATCCACCAATGTAAAGAACAGGAAAGTGCATAAGTGGTGGATTCTGAATCAAAATGGAAAGCTATTGGGCACATTTACCTGGCCAATCAACAGGATTATAGAAGTCGTTAAAGATGGATATGCATATGCCCTTGTTCATGATTTTCATGATGGCATTGATAAAATCGTGAGGTATCAAATTAAATTTCGTAAGGTTAGGTTAAGTGAGACAAAGTGAAATTTAATCAGAATAATATCGTCTACAACCATATCTTTACCTTCTGTCTTAATTGGATTGGATACTTAATCCACAAATCCCAGAAATCCCACAAATCCAAATTCTGACAAATGGAACGCGGATGATGCGGATTGTGTGGATTTGATTTATCTAAGAACATAAAAATCATTTCGGTTTTTGAATTGATAATTACTCATTATTCATTAATAATTAACCGAACTATTCCCTCCTGCCTTTTCATCTAGAGTAAGTGCATTATTAGCAGGTTACTTATTTTATTATATGTAATACAATGTAAAATATGCCCCCCCCCTTATGTAACAAATGATAGATTAGCCTATCCTTAATAAAAAACTACACTATAACCGTTTGGGCAATGAATGACAGGGATTTGCAACGGATGGAAGAGGCAACTACTATTTTAATCGGAAATTTGCAACATATTCATACCGTCAGGGACTGGGCGGAACGACTGGGATACAATTCTGTAACAAAATTTACCCGGCAATTTAAGCACTATTCGGGTCTGACACCCGGCAGGGTTATTAGGTATATCCGGTTAGTTTGTATTATGGAATTAATAGCCTATGATCCTGACTTGACCGGATATGAAATCGCTTTGAAGGTTGGATTAGCGGATGAAAAAGCGCTCTATGATTTTCTGACAAATCATAATAATTCCACCCTTTCGCAACTCAAAAAAACAATTACATCAACTGAAAAATGGGATTTTAACAGGGTAAAATACCGTAGTAAAAGAAGTGGTAATCCCTGCAAACAGCTCATAAGTGCATATTTGGAACGCTCATACTGTGAGATTTTAACGTGTTAAAATAACGGAACGAAAGTATTTGATTCTAATAAAAGATATGATTAGTTAGAGGTAAGTGGGTACTCAGATTGATCAAAGGAATGTACAAATATGGACCATCATCCATATTCCGTTTTTGCAAATAAAAATTTTTAGTTAAACCGAAAAACCATCAGAAAAATGGCTTCCTCATTGAATCTAAACCGAACCTCATCCGGTGATAATCTAATGCAGGTTACCTCACAACTTTTGACTTTACTCAAGGCTAACGTAAGTTTAACTACATTAAAAGATACGTTACTGTTCCATCCCGACTATCCGAGCCTGTTGAGTATATCCGAAAGTCTGGCACGGTGGAAAGTAAACACCGCAGGACTTAAAGTGTGTCCTGATAAACTGGAGAAAATCCCTACCCCTTTTATCGCCTATTTTAAGGGACAACAGTTTGTAACCGTTACCCAGGTCAGTAATGGTACTGTCATCTATCTTGATCAGGATAATCAGGAACAAATGGTTTCAAAAGATG
>DATFMK010000779.1:0-2640 GCA_035267005.1 Balneolales bacterium | reverse complement strand
TACCTGAAGGCTTCCTGCGAAAGGTTTCAAAGAACATAATCGTTAATCCCCCTTTCATGGGCTTAACTTGGCGCAATAACCCGAATTATTCCCGCAACCAATATGAAGTAATACATATCATATTGTAAATAAAGTAACTTAAAAAAAAATAAACCGATCCTCGATTTTGAGGACGCTAAAAAAAGCTGCGAATAATCCGGGTTAATAAAGATCACTCAAAGGCGTCATCTCGAACCCGCTTTTTTGGTGAGAGATCTTCCAAACGTGGATATCAAAAAAATAAGTCTAATGTTATATCGAATTGACGTTATTTAACATTTTAAACTCAATATTTAGTAAAATGTCACTTTTTGGCATATATTAAATTATCTAATATACTTTTTTCAAGTTCAAAGAAGTTATTTAATTGAGACCCTGAACGTTTCATCCATTACCTTCTAAAATAATTTTAACCACATTTATATCATGTGGACAGATCTTATTTAATAAGATTTTAAAAAAGCAGCGTTATTGATTAAAAAAATCGACGATAAAACGTGAAACTGATACCACTTGGATTCCTACAATTCGGACTAAAGGATTTTTTTGAAACCTTTATTATCGCAGTGGCCATCTATTATTTGTATAGATGGATTCGGGGATCTTTTGCCGTTCCAGCCTTCATCGGTTTGATCATCGTCCTTGCCGTAAATGCATTGGTCAGTGCACTCGGACTGACAACTATCAATTATATTCTGAAAAGTATTATGGATGTCGGGGTTTTGGCCGTGTTCATCATTTTCCAACCTGAAATTCGTAAACTACTTTATAACATCGGCCAAAACACCAATTTTGAGCGTTTTTTTGGGCAAACGCAATCGGAGTCTGTCATTGACGAGGTCATTGAAGCCGTAAAAACGCTCTCACGGACCAAAACGGGTGCCCTGATCGTTTTTGCTCGTACTTCAAGCTTACAGGATCTGGTGGATGCCGGTATAAAACTCGACGCGAAGATCAGCAGCCAATTACTCATCACTATCTTCAATAAAGAAGTGCCTTTACACGACGGAGCCGTCATTATCCGTAATAATCGTATAGTGGCTTCGTCTTGTTATCTGCCTATCAGTCAAAATCGTAATATTTCTTCAGTGTTTGGAACACGGCATCGTGCGGCGGTTGGTATTACCGAAAGCAATAATGTTTTCGTTGTCATTGTTTCTGAAGAAACCGGACGCATCTCCGTAGCTCAAAACGGAGCTTTAACGAGTGGTTTGACGATTCAAAAATTACGCACGGAAATGCAGGAAAAACTGGGTCAGGAGGAGATATCCGATCAGGCGTTTACCCAGCCCGAATTGGAAATGAAGTAACGTTTCGGGCTTTCCACAATATTTTAAATTAGCCACAGATTTACGCGGATTCTTAGTCTTTATTTGACCTGAATTCGATGTGAATTTTAGGAATAGTTTACCAACCTAAATGAATCTTTAGCCATTTCCGGTCAAATTAAACATGCAAACAAACCTCATTCTATTCCGCCACTAACAATTTACCGATAAGCTTACTAAATTGAATGAACCGAGGGGTTACGCCTCTTGCATTTAGGGTTTCGAGTACGAAGTGAAATCATCAAATTTATTAGTCATATTTTTCAGATAACGTCAAGGAGATTATTGTGACTCAATCGGATCAACACAGAGAGGACTACCAAAAGTGGCTTGAAGCAGCACAAAAGGCTTTGAAAAGCCGGTCACTTGAAGAACTCAAAACAATTGCTGAAGATGGTATCGATTTCGATCCTTTATATTCATCTTCGGACTTGAAAAAAGCGAATTACGAAGAATCTTTTCCCGGACTCTTTCCCTTTACAAGGGGACCTTATCCTACCATGTATGCCCAGCGTCCGTGGACTATTCGTCAATATGCCGGATTTTCAACCGCGGAAGAATCGAATGCTTTTTATCGTAAAGCGTTAGCGGCCGGACAACGAGGTTTAAGCGTGGCTTTTGACTTAGCGACTCATCGTGGTTACGATTCCGATCATCCCCGCGTTGTCGGTGACGTCGGGAAAGCCGGAGTTGCTATTGATTCGGTTGAGGATATGAAAATTTTATTTGATGGCATACCACTCGATAAAATGTCGGTTTCCATGACCATGAATGGTGCCGTATTGCCCATCATGGCAAATTATATTGTCGCTGCCGAGGAGCAGGGGGTAAAACAAATACAGCTTAGCGGAACTATTCAGAATGATATCCTGAAAGAATTTATGGTCCGTAATACATTTATTTATCCCCCAAAACCTTCCATGCAGATTGTTGCGGATATCATTGAATATACAAGTAAACACATGCCTCGCTTCAATTCTATCTCAATCTCTGGATATCATATGCAGGAAGCGGGAGCTACCAATTTACTGGAGCTGGCTTTTACCATAGCCGATGGACTCGAATATGTCAAAACAGCGGTTGCTAAAGGATTGCATGTAGATGATTTTGCGCCACGTCTCTCATTCTTTTTTGCAATCGGAATGAATTATTTGAGTGAAGTCGCCAAACTGCGGGCAGCCCGAAAGCTTTGGGCGGAATTGATGAAAGAACATTTTCATCCCAAAAATCCCAAATCGATGATGTTACGCACACATTGTCAGACATCAGGTTG
>DATFMK010000778.1:0-2193 GCA_035267005.1 Balneolales bacterium | reverse complement strand
TGCAGCAATGTGGAGTCTTTACAGTAAAACTAATGAATCGATTGCCATACAATCGACTTTTTTAAACTTACAAAGACTCGTTAGTAATCAGGCGCAAATGGGTGCAGTAGCATATATTGACTATAAGACAGATTTTATTCCACAGGGAAATATGAATTATCACTGTTTATGTAAAAGAAAATCGTTTACTCATGAGAAGGAATTTCGAATAATAGAATATGATATGACAAATCATTTTAATGATGAAAAAGGTGATGATTTTAAAACTGTTGATTTAGATTTGTCTGAATTGATTGAAAATATTTTTATATCTCCTGGTGCACCCGAATATCTTCCAGATTTAATTTCATCCATTTCATCAAAATATGGTTATGAATTTGAAATAAATAATTCCACAATTGATTCAGATCCATTTTATTAGAAAACTCGTGTCCTAACAAAACGAGTTAAGGGGAGAGGTATAGAATCGTATCCACTCTTTCCTAAAACATGAACAGAGTTTAGCCCTTGGGAGGGAAAGGATCTTTTTTACCATAAGTATTTCTCTCACGGATCTTATTCTTTCTATTATGTATGATTACATCACCACCTTGGTGCTCGGCAATATTACGAGCCTTATTAAAAGCTTGCTCCTGAGTTTTTGTATGATAAGTATCTTTTTTATTCCCTTCTCCTCTTACTGCCCAACCATTTTTGTGCTTAATTATATGTTGATTCGCCATTAGATATTACCTTAAAATTTAGATATTAACTTTATACTTCAATAAAACCATTTCGGGTAGCTTGTGTATTATACCTATTATCACCTATTATTGATTTATGATTCAAACTCCTAATTTTTAGTCCTATAAAATCGCTTTTAATACCATCATTTAAGCTTTTCACAAGTTCAGCTAATACTAAAGAACTTGTAAATGCTCCGATAAAAGATGTTGATATTGCTTTATTTGATAAAGTTTGCCCTAATATTCCGCAAACATTATCATTTACAAACTCCTTCTCTACAACTTCATGATGAATTGAAGATTGTTCATCAATATTACTCCAAATATTACTTGCTTTATAATTCGTACTCGGAAATGTATGAATGTGTATATTGTCAAAATCGGAAAGCTCTCCTCCTAATCCAGCCTCAACAACCAAATCAAATCCTGCATTTTCCAAGTATTTTCTTGATGAAGCAGAATCAAATCCGCATAATGCTATGTATGGTTCTTCCAGTGTTCTTTTAGTATTTTCGTCAAATTTTCTCTCTGTTATTGTTACTGGAAATTGACGTTTCTCAAGCCATTCAGCAGTTTTCCGAGTTTTCCTGCTACCTTCATCATCATTATCCAACAATAACCCTGCACCGTAATTTGCTTCTTCAATGGTATCATAATCCTGTAGTAATATACTAGGCTTACTCTCACGATATAGAAATGAAAGACTCCAAATATATGCCTGTCCTAAATGTCCTAATCCTAAAATCCAAATATTCTTTGGTAGATAATTTACTCTGGGACCATCATATTTTGATTTTCTCCAATCCTTGTTAGTTCTCCATAATGAAATCCCATTAGATTTATCAAGCGCAGTTATATCAATTCCAGAAATCTTAAGAAAAAGTTTAGCCACACCTAAAGAAGCCCCAGCTATTCCAGCAAGTTCAAAATCAAAATTCTTATCTATGGCAACTGGATCATTTAAACTAATAACACCACTTCGCCAACCAGAACTTATCACTTGAAGAGAATTGTCATTATATGGTTTTATTCCAAATGACAACACGTAATCCTTGTTGGTTGGTTTTTTATTAGTGAGTATTCCCCCCATAGCAACAATAATATCATTTAAACTTTTACCCTCTGTGTTCCATTTTATACATAGTGGAATATTTTGATCAGGTAGATTGACATCAACCCCACCATGAAATGCCCTTTTACCACAATTAATTGCAGTTAATAAACCTGCCTGTAAAGAAGGAGACTCCCTGATTTCTTCGCCACAAACAATTTTAAGTTTAAATGATCCTAATAGTTCTAAAGCTTTTTTATAACTACAATTATAGTTTTGCATTATTGCAATTGCTAATCTATTAAAATTGTTCTCACTAATATTTAGATCTTTCATAAAAATGTAAGTTTAATACTATTCAATTTTGAAGTTAAATCCACCCACCTATGGTCTCCCTTATATAAGTAAATCCCAACA